>JAXJBF010000133.1:0-45912 GCA_036303105.1 Peptococcaceae bacterium
ATCGCGGGGTGGAGCAGTTGGCAGCTCGTCGGGCTCATAACCCGAAGGTCGCAGGTTCAAGTCCTGTCCCCGCAATTTTTGCTGATATAGCTCAGTCGGTAGAGCGCCACCTTGGTAAGGTGGAGGTCACCAGTTCAAATCTGGTTATCAGCTTATGGCGATATAGCTCAGCTGGCTAGAGCATACGGTTCATACCCGTAGTGTCCGGGGTTCAAGTCCCTGTATCGCCATCAAAAAGCCTTTCGGAATCCGAAAGGCTTTTTTTCATGCTTTCATTTTTATCAATCAGATGAACTTTGAATCGCTTTCATGAAAACATTTGTTTTCCAAATGTTTTTTGTAAAGTCGAAAATATTTCATATATAGATGGATGTGTCTCTTTTCAAAATGAATAAGATGCGTTATTATAGAATGGTGACATAAAAGGATTTTATTATTAAGAGAAGGGACGATATATGCAGCTCAATCAATTTAAATTTCTCATAGCGGTAGACAGGTATGGGTCGATTTCGAAGGCAGCGCAGGAGTTGTATATTTCTCAGTCAACAATTAGTCTTTCATTGATTAATCTGGAGGAAGAGCTTGGCTACGTATTATTAAATCGTAGCAAACGAGGTGTGACGTTTACTCCTGAAGGCAAAGAGGTTTTGAAGCGCGCTTATGAGCTTCAAAATGTGCTGGATAGTTTGAAAGACATTACTGGAAGTTCTGAAGAGATTATTGGTGAAGTGCGCATTGCCAGCAATAGCCACCTGGGTATGAATATCATTACCGATACCATGTTACAGTTGAAACATCAGTACGAAGGCATTCGCATTTATGCGCAGCGTGATGATGTTAAAGAAGTGCTGAAAAAAGTGGCGCAAAATGAATTGGACATGGGCTTTATTACGTATCATTCCTTGGCTGCATTGGATGTTCAAAATGATTTGAAACGTTTGCAGTTGGAATTTCACAAAACCTATTTTGATAAACAAGCGGTCTGCACACGTAAAGATCATCCGCTGACCAAATTATCGGAGATTTACTTTGAAGATGTGGCTCGTTATGAACGGGTGACTATGGTTACGAAAAAGGATCCGTTTTTATCCCAAAACTTTAGGGTGAAGGATAAGGATATATCTATCGTTACTTTGGTGGATGTGCTGAATCTGCGCAAATATGCTACGCAAACAGATGCTGTCGTTATTCTTCCTAAAAATGAAGCGTTACGCAGCAATGAAATGTTTCCTTATAAGCTGACGGTCCTTGATGTAAAAGACTTTGATGTGGATATTGTTGGGGGATGGGTCCATCATAGCACTCATGAAATGAACGCTGCTGAAAAGTGTGTGGCGCAGGCCATTGAAAACATCTGTCAAAGCTATTCAGAAATGACTCTGTAGCTCTTTTAAGAAGGCTGTACGTATTTAACATGCGTACAGTTTTTTTATTTATTGGAAAAAATGATGAAGAGGAAACATTGTTATATTTTTTCTTAATGATAAATATTGATAAACTAGGCTTTTAGAAACCATAAGCTAGATATATCATAGAGGCGTGGAAAGAAATCACGTATGAGTTGATGGCCATCAAAAAATTACGTGGGTTCTCTGGAAAAGGAAATAACCGCAAAGGAGAGGTTAGTATGTCAGAGGCAGTAAAAAAGAAAAATACGATGTATTACATCAACTCTATTATTACGTTAGTTATTATCTTTGGTTTTGGGCAACTTCCTGCGGTTGCACCATTAACCCCATTGGGCATGAACCTGATAGGGATTTTCTTAGGTTTGTTGTACGGATGGATTTTTGTTGACATTGTTTGGCCTAGTATGGCCGGTTTATTGGCGCTGATGCTGATTGGCGGCATGGCTCCAAAAGTTGTATTGAATTCGAGCTTCGGTGATCCAATCGTCGTTATGATGTTCTTTATCTTTATCTTTTGTGCAGCGATCGATCAATATGGTTTGTCCCGTTTTATTTCGCTGTGGTTCATCACTCGCAAGTTCGTGCAAGGTAAGCCATGGGCCTTTACTTTCGTATTCTTGGCTTCTATTTTTATTCTTGGGGGGCTCACCAGTGCATCTCCTGCAGCATTGATTGGTTGGGCTATTCTTTATGCTATTTGTGATCTCTGTGGCTATAAAAAAGGCGATGGGTATCCAACAATGATGGTTTTTGCGATCGTCTTTGCTGCGCAGGTTGGGATGTCAATGATCCCATTCAAGCAGGTGCCATTGACCGTTCTTGGTGCTTTTGCCAATATTTCTGGTACCAACATTGACTATGCAAAATATATGGTCATTGCTATTGCTTGCTGCATTGTTTGTGCAATTTTACTGCTGTTTGTATGCAAATTCATTTTCCGTCCTGATGTTTCTAAATTGGTTGATCTCGATGCCACTCAGCTCGATAAAACTGGTGATGGCCTCGTTCTCACAAAAGTTCAGAAGATCGTTCTCGGCTTCTTGGTTGCTCTTGTTTTGTGCTTGTTGTTACCAAGCTTCCTGCCAAAGAACTTCTTCTTAACCCAATTCCTTAATGGCATTGGCAGCACTGGTGTGTGCGTATTCATCGTAGCCATTATGTGCTTTATTAAAGTAGATGGTAAACCACTCTTGAAGATTAAGAAAGCCATTGATAGTGGTGTTGCCTGGGGGATTATCTTCCTGCTGGCAGCCGTTCAGCCACTGTCTACAGCAATGACTGCTGAAGAAAGCGGTATCACTGAATGGATGATGGGCATTTTGAATCCTATTTTCGGTGGAAAGAGCCCTATCTTCTTCATGGTTGTCATTGGTTTGATTGCAGCACTTTTGACCAATGTTATGAACAACGGTGCGCTCGGTGTTGCACTCATGCCGATTGTTTACAGCTACTGCATGTCCAATGGCGTTGATCCACAGTTGTCTGTCATCATCGTTGTTATGTGTGTACATTTGGCTTTCCTTACACCAGCAGCCAGCTCCAGTGCATCTCTGCTGCATGGGAATGAATGGGTAAATACCAAGGACATCATGAAATCTGCAACACCAGTTGTCATTTTATCCTGGATTGCAGTAACAGTGATAACCATTGCAATTGGTTCAGTTATTTTCTAAGACGATAAAGTTAAGTTACTAAAAATTTTCAGAAAGAGGTGTTGGCGTATGCCACCAATCATTGACAAAGAAAAATGTATTGAATGCGGAACCTGTGCGCAGATCTGCCCATTGGATGTCATCCGCTTTGCGAAGAACGAAGAAGGGAAGAAGATCGTTGTTGTAAAGTATCCTTATGAATGCTGGCATTGCCGTGCATGCGTGAAGGATTGCCCTAAGGGAGCAATTACGATGCGTTATCCATTGTCACACATGATGTTCACCATGGATGTTCCGGAAGAAAAGCTCGCAAAAGAAAGAGGTGCTGAATAATGGATGTCAAGGTTCGCGATGAAATCATTAAAACAGAATACTTAATTATTGGTGGCGGTGTTGCAGGCTTAATGTCTGCTATCACAGCAGCAAGTAAAGGTGTCGATGTTCTCATTGCTGAAAAAGCAGATACTCGCCGTTCCGGTTCTGGCTGCGGCGGTAACGACCATTTTATGTGCTACATTCCAGAATGCCACGGGGATGATTTTGATCGTGTCATTTCTGAAATCAACGAAGGGATGGAAGGCGGTCCATGGCAGGATCAGGCCATGCTGCGCAAGATGATGCTGCGTACCCAGAGTGTTGTAGAACGCTGGGAAAAATGGGGCGTCAACATGAAGCCTACTGGTGAGTATCATTTTGAAGGCCATACGATGCCATCCCGCCAGTGCTATCATTTGAAATACGATGGCGCCAACCAGAAACGTGTATTGACCAACGAAGCACGTAAAAACGGCGCTAAGATTATGAACAAACTCTTCATCAACGACATCCTGACCAATGATGAAGGTCGTGCCGTTGGGGCCATTGGGTTCATCCTCGCAGATGACGAACCAGAAGTAGTTGTTATCCAGGCAAAAGCCGTGCTCGTAGCAACTGCTCAGGCTATGCGCATGTATCCAAACGTTAACCCAGCATACATTTTCAACACCCATAGCTGCCCTGCAGCAGCAGGTGGCGCTGCCATTGCTTATCGTGCAGGCGCAAAGCTGGTTAACATTGATGTTCCTTATCGTCATGCAGGTGTTAAAGGTTTTGCCCGCAGTGGTAAAGCAACTTGGTTTGGCGTTATCAGCGACATCAACGGCGATTCCATCAGCCCATTCTGTGACAAACCAGACCGCAAACGCGGCGATGCTCTCATGGACATCAACCCTGGCATCTTTACCAAACGCCTCGAAAGTGCTACCGGCCCAACCTTCATGAACTGCACCGGTTACAGTGAAGAAGACCATGCCTACCAGCATCAGCAGTTCAAATGCGAAGGTATTGATTCCATCACCGATTATCTCAACCAGCGCGGCGTAGATCTGCATAAGAGCATGGTTGAATTTGGTACCTACGACTATTCTTTGGCACAGCGCGGCATTGATATCGGCCTCGATGCAAGCACCAATGTACCAGGCATCTATGCTGCTGGTATCGTTTGCGGCAACGTACGTGGCAATATTACCAGTGCTTCTGTTTGGGGCGATGTAGCAGGTGAATCTGTGGCAGAATATGTAAAAACTGTTGACGAATATGATGTATCTGGTCATCCAGATATTCAGAAACACATTGATTTCTATAATACATTGATGAATCGTGAAAATGGTGCTTATTGGCTCGAAGCAAACTCCACCTTGCAAGTGATCATGAACGACTACGTTGGCCTCAAGCTGCGCAGCGAAGATATGATGCGTGCTGGTATCAAGTACCTTGATGACTTGAAAGCTTATGCACAAACTGATATCGGTTGTGAAGATGCGCATCAGCTCATGCGTACCATGGAACTTTTTGACCTCATTGATCTCGCTAAGGCAGTTGCCATTACCTCTCGCAATCGTAAAGAAAGCCGCGGCAACCATAAACGCATTGACTATGACTACACCAATCCATTGCTGAACAATATGTTCCAGACCATTCACCTTGATAAAAATGGTGAAGTCGTACTGGAATGGCGCAAGAGAATATAAGACATTAACTGGATACGTTGTCCATGGAAAGCTTTTCCATGGACAACGCCTTTATTGAAGGAGGACTGCGCGATGATTCAATCCATTGATCAAGAAAAATGTATTGGCTGCGGCACCTGTGTTGAAATTTGCCCATTGGACACGATTCGTCTCGATGAAAATGGCAAAGCCTTCATCGCTTATGGGGACGACTGCATGACCTGTTTCAAATGTGAACGACTTTGCCCGGCAGGTGCGATCTTTGTGCATCCGTTCAAAGAAGCATTACCAATGGCGTTTGAGTGAGTGGAGGTGCTGTTATGGAAACGACGAACGTAAAAGACATTCGTATGAAAACCGATGTTTTAATCATCGGTGGAGGGTCTGCTGGCCTTTGGGCTGCAGATCATGCCAAAGAACTTGATCCTTCTCTTGACGTGCTTGTTGTGGACAAAGGGCCTGCTGACTGGGGCGGCTTGATGTCTATGTCTGGTGGTGACTTCGATGTGATTCTACCGGATGAAAACATTGACGACTGGGTGGAAGATTTGGTGTACTACTATGATGGCCTCTGCAATCAGGAACTGGTAGAATCTCTGCTTTCCCAATCCTATGCACGCATGCAGGATTATGAACGTCTTGGCTGCCGATTCTTCCGCAAAGAAGATGGATCTCTGAAAGGCATTCCACAACGCGGCCTGCCACATGTAAAACTTTATCCTGCTCAATACAAAGGCAAGGGCGGCGAGGACATGGCGCGCAATCTTATTAAAGAAGTCAAAGCACGCGGTGTTAAGCGCCTTGGCCGCATTTTGATCACCGATCTTCTCAAAGATGGGGATGCCGTTGTGGGGGCAGTAGGATTTGATTCGCGCAGTGGTGATTTCTATGTCATTGAGGCACGTGCTGTTATCCTGGCAACAGGATGGACAGGGTGGAAAACCTCTTATGGGAAAAATACCACGACGGGCGAAGGTGCTGAATTGGCTTTTAAAGCTGGTGCAAAGCTCAGTAATTTTGAATTTGGTCGTGTTTGGAACGTGCCAAAACTCTTTGGCTGGGAAGGGCAGACAGCGCTTTTTCCACTAGGTGCAAAGGTGGTTAATGGCATCGGTGAACCATTGATGGACCCATATTCTCCTGTACTGGGTGCCAATACTGACCCACATTTTACAACATTGGCAATGGCGGTTGAACATCGTAAGGGCAACGGGCCATTCTATCTTGATATCAGCGCAGTCAACCCAGATGACCTGGTTCTGTTGAAACCGCAGGATGGCTGGCAGAAATTAAACTATGACAAACTCTGCGACCTTGGCATTGATATGTTTAAGGAAAACAGTGAATGGATTCCACAATTGACTTGTGGGTTTGGAGGCATTGAAGCGGAGCTTGATGGTTACACAGGTGTGCCAGGACTCTATGCAGCTGGCACCGCGCGCAGCTTGGATCCAGGCGTATATATGGGCGGATTTGCGCTCGAAACGACTGCCTCTGGTGGATACATGACTGGTGAAGCGGTGGTTAAAGCATTGCAAAACACAACACAAGGCACACTCGATGAAGCTGTAATTGCCGAAAAGAAAGCAGCTTTGTATGCACAGATTGATGAGGATGGACTCATGCCTCATGATGTGTTACGTGCTATCCAGGAAGTTTTGTTCCCTTATGAGGTTTCTATTATTAAAAGTGAGCGATCATTGAACGAGGCGCTCGATAAACTTCATCAAATTCAGAAGGATATGCTGCCGCGTATGAGAGCAAAAGATCCACATTATCTGTTAAAACTCATCGAAGTGCAGGGCATTTCCTTTATCAGTGAATTGTATCTGCGTGCATCTTTGCTGCGTAAAGAGTCACGTGCTGGCCATTTCCGTGAAGATTACCCAACCCGCAATAATGATGATTTTCTTGCCTGGATTGTGGCAGAGCAGGATGGGGAGCAAGGTTTTACATTCTCGAAGAAACCTGTGCCGGTAGAACGTTACAAACATAAAATCGATAAATATTATTCCGATAACTTTACGTTTTCTAAAATTTTTTCAGAGAACAACAAACAGTGAGCAGTGTGCTCATTAATGCCTAAACAAGAATAATTCTTTATTTCTAAACCTTTCCTATATCATTGAAAGAGGTGCTTGGCCAATGCCGGGCGCCTCTTTCTCTATTGTTAACAATCTGAAATAAGTTGCGCATTTGGTTTTAACAATGCAATGTCAGAATAAGGGGAACATACGTTAAAATATTATCGTTATGTTAGAATAGAGAACGTATGAAGGCATTTATAATCATGTTTCTTAAGTATCTATGAAGATTGATGGAGGCCGCCTGCAGCGGCTTGATTGAAGAGGGTAAACATGTTAAGCTAAACAATAGATGACAATCTGATGGTTAAAAATATGTGTATAGAATGACAATGGGCCTTCCTTGGAGGTGAATGTGTGAATTTTAGACGATTGCTCAAAAAATACGAAGAACAATGGCATTATTTGATCGTGGGCTGCTGTACCACACTGATCAACTATGTGCTATATTTTTTACTCAATTTTTTGGGCATGCATTATATTGTCAGCAACGTTTTGGCATGGGCAGGTGCTGTGGCATTTGCTTATTTTGCCAATGGCGCGTGGGTATATCGGTCAACGTCAAGGCGCAGCCTTCGAGAAGCAACCGCATTTGTGATTTCGCGTCTTTTTTCATTGGGGCTTGAAACGGTGCTTTTGGCACTGTTGGTTGAATGGGCCGGAATTGGCGAATACCTGGCAAAAATCGTTGTTGGTGTGATCGTTGTGGTGGTTAACTATTTAACTGGTCTGTTGGTGTATAAGAAAGGAGTGTGAATGATGCTGTCAGTCGTTGTGCCTGCTTATAACGAAGAAGGCCTGGTGCTTGAAGCGGCTCAGCGCCTTCATGAGGTGCTGGCAGATGCAAACATTCCGTATGAACTTATTTTTGTGGATGATGGCTCTCGTGACCATACTTGGGAAGAGATCGAAATGGCGCATCAGAAGAACGCGGCAGTGCGAGGATTACGGTTTTCACGTAATTTTGGCAAGGAAGCTGCAATCTTTGCAGGACTGGGTGCTGCCGAAGGAGCATGCTGTGCAGTGATCGACTGTGACTTGCAGCATCCGCCAGAGAAGCTCGTAGAAATGTATGCTTTATGGCAGGATGGTTGGGAAGTGGTCAATGGTGTCAAAGAAGACCGAGGGGAAGAAAGTGCAGCCCATGGTTTTGCTGCCAAATGTTTCTATAAGCTCATGAGTCGTGCGGCAAAGATTGACATGAGTCATTCCTCTGATTTTAAGCTGATGGACCGACGCGTGGTGAATGCCTTATTGGCACTGCCTGAACGCAAGACCTTTTTCAGAGCCTTGGTAGGCTGGGTGGGCTATCGTTCCATTGATGTACCATTTTCAGTGGAAGAACGAACAGCAGGAAAAAGTCATTTTTCAACCCTAGCCTTGATCCGTTATGCGCTATCAAATATTTCTGCTTTTTCCTCAGCACCCATGCAAATTGTTACCGTCATTGGCGGCGTGTTTTTGTTGCTGGCGATAGCTTTGAGCATTCATACGCTTGTGCAATGGGCGAGCGGCAATGCTGCCGATGGATTTACCACGGTGATCATTCTACTATTGCTTATTGGCAGCATCATTATGATTAGCCTGGGAATCATCGGGTATTACATTGCGCAGATTTATATTGAAAGCAAAGAGAGACCAAGATACCTTGTGTCCCAAACATGTGAACAAACCGTTGAGAAGGGGGCGGATAAGTGATGATTCTTGCACCCGATGCAGCATTTGAACGCTTACGCAAAAGTGTTCCTGCCTATACAAAATGGACGTTTGTTGCTGCTGTCATTTTTGGGCTTATTGCTCACCTTTATATGTTGACCAACAAGCTGCCAAACCACGATGACATCTTTCATCTATTTCAATGTGATTATGGCACCCAATCAGGACGTTGGTTTTTGCCGGTCGTTCTGCAATGGGATGGTGATTTTAGCATGCCATGGCTGATTGGCGTGCTGAGCATACTCTGCTTGGCTGGAACTGCATGCATAACAACCAGTTTGTTTCGCATTCATCGTCCGTTGGCATGTATTATCACGGCTGCGCTGTTGGTCTCTTTTCCAACAGTGGCCGCAACATTTACGTATATGTTTACGGCGGATGCTTATTTCTTTGGTTTGTTTTTGGCTGCTTGTGCAGCTTTTGCTGTGGCGCGCTTACCAATCATGGGACTTCCGCTGGGGGCCATTGCGCTCATTTTGTCGATGGGCGTTTATCAAAGCTATTTTCCAGTAGCAACGGTGTTGATGGTAGGTACCTTGTTGTTTGATTGTTTGGAAGGTCAGCGCTCTTTTCTTCAGATTTTATTACGTGGCATCAAAATGGTTGTTACCCTTGGCCTTGGCATTGTTGTATATATGGCGGCCGCGCGCTGGGCAACAGCCAATATGGGCGGGCTTTCTGATTATATGGGCATTTCCAGTATGGGGTCCATTTCCTTGGAACAATTGCCTGCCTTGATTCGCAAATGCTACGAATCTTATCGGGATTATTTTATTGATAATCAATATGGATGGTATTTTGGATTTATTCGTTATCTGCTTTTGGCAGCGGCATTGAGTGCCTTGGTGCTATTATTGCTCTTAATTGTACGACGCAGCGTGGGCGTGTTGCGTGGACTGCTGGCAGTGGTATTGGTCATCTGCTATCCATTGGCTGGCGATTTGATTCATATCATGGTTGGCGGCGCAGAAATTCATTTCCTGATGATTTATGGTTGTGTCTATATTTTGGTGCTGCCAGTGGCACTGGCAAGTTTTGCAGATGAGCAGGCCGCGGCCATGGACAATTTACGGGCGGGCATACAAGCGCTTTTGAGCTGGATCATTATGATTGCCATGGCATTTACTTCTTATTCGTATATTGTGGCCGACAATAAAGCTTATTTGTCAATGGAAGTCAGTTTTGAACAAATCAATGCGTATTCCAATCGCTTGGTAGCAGCCATACAAAGCATCGAAGGCTATACAACAGAAATGCCTGTGGTGCTTGTTGGCAGCAGTGGCAATGATGCTTTGCTGGATTTGACACCGGAACAGGATGAAATCATTCTAACAGGTGCCTTACAGGCGATAACCTATCGAACCCAATACAGTTATGGCAATTATCTCAATCGTTTTATGGCATTGCCAAACTATGTTTACATGGACGACATGCCGGATGAGGTGAAAACAGCGATCGGAGATGTCAAATCCTGGATGCCGACCTATCCGCAGGAAGGCAGTATCCAGATTGTTAATGGCTATATCGTGGTACGGCTCAATTAAATAATAAAGCAGGGCTTGAGAGCAAGGAGTGTTCTCAGGTCCTGCTTTATTATTTCTTGACTTGTTAATAGGAAGCTGCTGTACTAATATAATTATAAATATTGGTTCACGAGGGGGTGTAGACGTGCATCGTGGTGGAATAATGGAAACGATTTTGATTGTGGAGGATGATGACGATATCAATACGCTTTTGAAAACCATACTTGAGGACGCTGGCTATCAAACTATGCAGGCATTTTCTGGAACCGAGGCACAGTTATTGCTTGAAAAAAAGCTGCCGTCGTTGATTTTATTGGATTTGATGTTGCCAGGCATGAGTGGTGAAAAGGTTCTGCGCTGGTTGCGCAATGAGCAGCAGTGCCAGGTTCCGGTGTTGGTTTTGTCCGCCAAGAATGCGGTGAGGGATAAGGTTGAGCTGTTGAGGATTGGTGCAGATGATTATATTACAAAACCATTTGTGCCAGAGGAGGTGGCAGCAAGGGTTCAGGCAGCGCTGCGGCGGAGTCATATTGCAGAAAATGGGCGGGAGCATGAAACGGTGTGGTCTTATAAACGTTTGAAATTGTATCCTGAGTTACATAAAGTGACCGTTGCTGAAACAGAATTGGTGTTAACCGGCAAGGAATATGATATTTTGCTGCTGTTGATGGAAAATCCGGAAAAAGTGTATTCTCGTGAACGACTGTATGAATTGATTTGGCAGGATGGCTACTATGGTGCAGATCACACCATCAATGTTCATGTGAGCAATTTACGAAAAAAGATAAAGGCTTATGATCCAGACAATACATACATCCAATCGGTGTATGGGATAGGTTTTCGATTAGCGAAAAATTGATGATTTCTTGAGGATTGCTTGCGTACTTTTTGTACTTTTTAACGCTATACTTTCTCTATGACAGGGAATGCTTCCCTGAATTTGTTCAAATATGGAGGGAGAGCAATGAAAGAATGTGTGGTTGAAACCAACGCATTGTCAAAAAAATATGGGGCGCATCAAGCGCTTGATCGTGTGTCGATTCATGTGCCGCGTGGCGAGATCTATGGATTGATCGGTGACAACGGTGCTGGTAAGAGCACGCTGTTCAAGCTATTGGCAGGGCAATGCTTTGCTGATACTGGTGAATTGGCCTTGTTTGGACAGTCGACAAAGAAGGGCCTGGCGCAGGGCAGGGCGCGGATGGGCGCGCTTATTGAGGAGACAGGGTTCTTTCCTGACTTGTCGGTGGAGAAAAATTTGGAATACTATCGGCGGCTCAAGGGCATTCCAGGCACGGCCTGTGTGGAAAAAGTGCTGACTCAAGTGGGCCTTTTGGAGAAACGGAAAACACCAGGCAAAAAATTGTCGATGGGGATGAAGAAACGCTTGGGAATTGCCATTGCCCTATTGGGCGATCCCGAGCTGCTTGTTTTGGATGAGCCGATAAATGGGCTTGATCCCAGCAGTATTGTTGGTATGCGCAGGTTGCTGCAGCAATTGAACGCTGAAAAGAACACCACCATTCTGTTGTCGAGCCATATTTTGTCAGAATTGCAGCAAACAGCGACGACCTTTGGTTTTTTAGAAGAAGGACGCTTGATTTGCGAAATGCCGGCGCAAGCGTTGCACGATCAGTGCATGGAATACCTAGCGTTGACAGTGTCGGATGTTGAGAGATATTTGGTTCTGCTGGATCAGCACTATCCTGAGGAGATTTATAAAGTGCTGCCAGATAGGCAGATCCACCTTATGAATCCGAAGCATTCCGGCGAGGTCTACAGCGCTTTAGCTGCAGAAAACGATATTTTGGTGACCGGCATGGTCTGGCATGAATACACATTAGAGGATTATTTTATGCGATTGAGAGAAGGTGGGCGCGATGCTGAATTATCTAAGATGTGAGCGCTACCGTGTTGTGACGTCTGGTATTCTGGGCGTATTGGCAATAATCTTTATCTTTGGTAGTGTGGGGATTAATGTTTTTTTTGCCTTATCAAATGCTTTTGATGATCAGTGCACGTTTACCACCTCGGATGCGGTATCGGTGGCGATGAAATATCCCCTGTTTTTTTGTTTTGCCGCTGTTGTTGTTGGCTCATTTCTCTATGAGGAAGATTTGCGGGAAGGTCATTTGAAAAACGTCCTTGCTCTAGGTATTTCGCGTGAAAAGATCATCTGTGTTCATTTCCTTGTGAGTGCTGTTGTTGCCTTTCTGCTGCTTGTTGTAAGTTTGGTGGTATATTGCGCAAGTGCGTATCTTCTTTTGCCCAAGGGAGATGTGTTGTCATTTTTCGATCTTGTCTTGGTCAGTGTGTATGTGCTTCCGTTGGCGTTGTCATCGCTGATGCTGTGTATTGTTACATTGACGCTGGCCAATTCAAGTGGCGCCGCCTTTTTTGTTGGATTTTGTGTCTTTAATTTGATTCCACGGTTAACCTTGTTTGTCGGGAACAAGGTTGAGTGGATACATCAGCTGGCTATGTGGATGCCTAAAAATTTCCTTGAACAGGGATGTGTTGCCTGGCAGTCATCACAGTTATTTTTGACCTGTCTGCTGAGTGGTGGGATAGGGATGTTGCTGTTTACACTGCTGGGACTGGTTAGTATTCGCAACATAGAATTTTAGCAAGGAGCTGGAGGTGGCAGGGTGGCTTGGATGATTGCTGCAGCTGCAATAGTATTGGCAGGCTTTTTTGCCGCACGCTGGTTGTTGTTAAAACGTTCTGTGCGTATGGTTCATCATGCATTGCTGGATCTGGAAAAGGATATTGGTCAGAATAAGTATCTACATCTTCCCTTACCAGACGCTGACCTGGAAAACTTGTTGACCAGCATCAATGGGATGCTGGATGCTATTCGTAACGAACGGATTGATTATATCAAAAAGGAACGGGCTTTTCAGGAGCAGATCGAGGCGGTGAGTCATGATTTGCGCACCCCCTTGACAGTTATGAATGGTTACCTGATGCTTTTGCAGAAACAGTCTGAGCATTTTTCTGTACAGCAGCAAGAGATGCTTCATGCGGTAGAACGTAAAGCACGAAAAATGTCAGAACTGGTGGAACAATTCTATGAATACGCCAGAATGACGGCTAATGATGTTGATTTAGAAATGGAAGCGCTTGATATAGGGAAGCTTATGCGTGAAACTTTTCTTTCTAATTGTCTACTGCTGGAAACGGCTAAGCTGGAGGTTGCGACCGATTTTCCTGATTATCCGCTTTGGGTGGCAGGTGATGCATCGGCGTTGGAACGCGTGTTTACCAACCTATTGCAGAATGCCTCGCGTTATGCGAAACATTTTTTATGTGTGACACTTTATGCAGAGTCTGGAAAAGTAGTCGCATGTTTTGAGAACGATGCTTCAGGATTATCACGAGAAATGCTGCAGCAGGTTTTTGATCGCTTCTATATGAGCGATGCTGCTAGAACTCAAGGAGGTACTGGTCTGGGTCTGACCATTGCAAAAGGACTGGTGGAAAAAATGGGAGGCACACTAGAGACGATGCTGCTGGATGATGCTGTACAGCCAGACGCAGAAACAACCGTGCGCTTCATTCTTCAGCTGCCTTTGCTGCTGCAAAGCAGTTTGGATTCGTAGTTGGTGGGCTCAAAAAAGCGGAGAACGTTTGATAACGTTCCCCGCTTTTTTGCGTTTATGATGTGCGTTGATTTAGAAAAATGAAAACATGTTATAGTTAGTAGTTGCAGTAGTGTTTATTTGTTGAATAAAACATGTATAACCACTAAGAGGATAGATGTGCATTTTTGCAGAAACATATATCTTAGTATAAAAATAATATCAGCGATATTTTCGGTTGTGCTGATTGATTGGCAGCGATACGTGGAAGGTGACACCGTCATCTTCGTTGCAGGCGCTAATGTGTCCATGGTGACGCTGGCAGATGCTGTCTGCAATGGCCAGCCCCAATCCGTAGCCGCCGGTTTCTCGGGTGCGTGATTCGTCGACGCGGTAGAAGCGTTCAAAGAGATGTTTGAGTGTTTCTTCATCAAAGGCATTGCCTTTATTGTGTACGCTGAGATGCAGGTTTTTATCCTGGCGTGTGAGGCTAACATCAATGGCACTTCCGGCAGGTGCATATTTGCAGGCGTTATCGAGAAGAATGTTGACCAATTCTTCCAGCTGTGTTTTGTCGCCATCAAGGACACAGTCTTCATCAAGCGTTTCGTGAATGTGCAATCCATTGTCCAGAGCGACCGATTCAAAGCTAAGAATGGCACCGAGTACCACATCACTGAAAAGGACGGGTTCTGCGACAATGGGCTGGTCTTCGTTGGCATCGTTGCGTGCCAGAAGCAGCATGTCACTGACCAGTTTTTTCATACGCAGTGCTTCCTGATTGGAACTCTCGATCCAGCGCTGCTGATTGGCGATGGTATCTTCTTTGTGGTTTTCGAGAATGCGCATATTAGCAAGAATAACCGTCAGAGGTGTTTTGAGTTCGTGGGAGGCATCCGCAATAAATTGTCGTTGCTGAGCCCAGGCTGTTTCCACTGGTCGAAAACCCCAGTTCGATAAACGCCAAACAAGGCAGAGAAAGATAAACCAAGCGATAAAAAACACCAACAGACTCCAAAATAGCAAATTGCGAATGTTGGAGGTTTCGTAGCTGCGATCGACAAAGGCGATTTTAATGCCTTCAGGTGTTTGACGCACACTATAGGAGACATCATAGGCTTCAAGTGTTCCTTCTGTGTTGCCGTCTTCTTCAACAGCCTGCACGAGTTTTTTAGCGGTTGATGCGCTGGTGTTCATATTTCGAGAGAAGATAATGTCGGCATTGTCATAGTTTTCATCGACTGCAACAACGATCCCAGGAAGGGCAAAAGCTGCTTTTTGTTCTTTTGGATCAAGCTTTGAATTGGTTTCAGGTGGTGGTGCATTATCTGGCTGATCGTCTTCATCTGTGGTTGTAGCATCGTTTGCGGATTGGTCGATATTCAATGGTTGACTGGTATCGCGATTGGCGTCTTGAAAGCGTGTCGCACCAGGATCGCTGCTTGACGAAAACGTGTTCACAGGATTGGTCAGGTTAACCAGTGTATGTAGCGATTCAAATGCTACTGTTTTATAATGCTGCATGTTACCAATAATAACGATGGAAAGAATGATGAGCAACATGATCGTGATGGTGCCCATATTGATGATGATAAAGCGTTGCTGCAGCGCTTTTAAGCGGTTCATGATGCGGTATCCTCTAAACGGTAGCCGATACGGCGCAATGTGATAATCTGAACATGAGAAGCAAGGAAATGTAATTTTTTTCTTAGAAAAGAAATATAAACTTCCACGTTGTTTTCGCCGGCATCCGAATCGCTGCCCCAAACGCTGACAATGAGCTCTTCTTTACTGATTGAAAGCTGCGGATGCTGCAAAAATTTTTGCATGATCGCAAATTCTTTATAACCAAGATGCACTGCCTTATCACCGCAGCGCAATTCTGCTTTCTCTAAATCCAGCGTGAGATCACCGAATGTCAGTTCATCGAGCACCACTTCACCAACGCGGCGGGTGAGTGCGCGAATCCGTGCAAAAAGTTCTTCATAGACAAATGGCTTGGTCATATAGTCGTCTGCACCACAGTCCAGACCGGTGATTTTATCGCTGACGGCTTCACGAGCGGTGAGAATCAGTACTGGTGTTGAGATTTTTTCTTTGCGCATGGTTTTAACGACATCAAAGCCATTCATCTCAGGTAACATGACGTCAAGAATGATGAGGTCATATTGCGCGTTGCGTGCATAATCCAGCCCGCTGCGGCCATCATAGACACAATCCACTTCATAGTGCTGATCTTTAAGAAGCTGAGCAATCGCATCTGAGAGCGCACGTTCATCTTCAACAATGAGAATATGCATGAATAAATCCCCCTTATGGTCGTATAAAAATAGTATAGCGTATGTTAATAGAAAAATCATAGAGAATTAACCTTAAATCGGCATTAAAAATCTGCAGCTTGTGCCAATGATTAAGGCTGTTTTTAGGGTACACGTGCAAAATTCTTTATAAAGAATCCCGAAAGAAATGATTAAAAATTGTTCTTTTATAGGAAAACGTAATGCATTTGACGCCTGGTTGTTGTACAATTGCTAGTGAAAATACTTATGAAAGGGAGCGCTTGCATATGATCAGTTTATTGACCAATTCGTCCTGGTCCATTTTTTTGATCAATATTTTGGACATCGCTATTATTGCGTTTGCTGTGTACAAGATTCTTGAGATCATGCAAGGCACACGTGCGATGCCTTTGGCCAAGGGCATTGGTATATTGCTGCTGTTTTCAGTGTTAAGCGACGTTTTAGGCTTGTCCACCGTCAACTGGGTTTTGGTACAGTTGCAAACAATGTTCATTGTAGCCATTCCGGTTATTTTTGCACCAGAATTGCGTCGTGCTTTGGAACAGCTGGGGACAGGCACTTTTTTGGTACGCAATCGTCATTTAAGCGATAATGAAATTGTTGCCTATCAGGTGCAGGAGATCATTGGCTGTATGACTGCAGCAAGTGCTTCCCGTACGGGAATATTGATTGCAATTACGCGTGAAAATGGTTTGAAAGAATATATTGATACAGGCATTGCCATTCATGGACGATTATCAACACCGCTTCTGCGAAATATTTTTATTGTTAATACGCCGCTGCATGATGGTGCGGTTATTGTTACTGGGCGTGAGATCATGGCAGCCAGCTGTTTCTTGCCACTTTCGGAGAACAAAAACATTTCCATGAAACTCGGTACACGTCATCGTGCAGCCATCGGACTGTCGGAAGTCAGCGATGCTGTTGTGGCAGTGGTATCTGAAGAAACCGGTGCCATGAGCATTGCTGAACGCGGAAAACTGCGCTATAACCTTAACGAAGAAGCGCTTGCTGCCGAAATGACGGCCCTCTTACAGGTGCCGGAAGCGCCATCGTTTATTAGCCGCCTAAAGAAGGTGTTTCATAAATGAAGCTGACGGAAAATAATAAAGTATTGAAATTGGTGGCGCTGTTAATTGCCATTGTGTTGTGGCTCTATGTTGGCACCCAACAAGATCCGCTGGCACAACATACCTATGAAGTGACCGTAGAAGTGCAAAACTTGTCTGTGGACAAAACTGCTACCCTGGGGCAAGAAACGGTACAGGTGCGAGTGATGGGGCGGCAAGATCGTTTGAATGCCCTGAGAGGGAGTGACTTCAAAGCCTATGTGGATTTGTCGGATGTCACTGAAGGTGAAAATGAAGTGCCTGTAAAAGTTGAACTGCCAAGCGAAGTGTATTTTGCGCGCATCGAACCGCAAACGGTGGATGTCTTGGTCAGTGATCGCGAAGGCAGCAATATGGACGTTGACATTGTGACCACAGGAACCTTGCCAGAAGGGATCACCATTGAAGATATGTCGGTGTCTCCTAAAACTGTGTTTGTTACAGGAGATCCAGACGACCTCGAACGTGTGGATAAAGTGGGGGTTGCTGTGGATCTTAGCAATATTTTTGATAACAGCAAAGCAGATACAGAACTTGTCTTTTATGATGTTGGTGGTAATGTCATTGATGATGCCGACCTGGAAGCTTTACCAGGATCCGTTGTTTTGACGATCAAAGTGTCTCAAAGTGACATTGAAAAGGATGTGCCAATTCAGGCAAATCTGGTTGGGCAAATGCCAAACGGTGTACAAATTGACAGTGTTGACATTTCTCCGGAAACAGCAACGGTCAGTGGATCACCTGAAAAACTGGCGGACATTGGTAATGTTGAAACAGAGGCAATTGATATTTCAAAGATTACAGAGACCACGCAGCTGACGGTCAAACTTGTTGGCGATGCAGTCAGTGCGCCAAAACAGGTGACAGTAACCATTAATGTGTCATCCACACAGGATACCGGCAGCAGTGGGCAGAGTTATATTAAAGTGGTTCCGATTTCGTTATCCGGTGCGGGTGCAAGCAACGTTAGCATTGACACACAAATGGTTGAAGTCAGCTATCACATGGAAAGTGGCTATGCTGATGCAGGGGCGACGCTGAATGCTTATGTATACATACCGGATGCAATAAGCGAAGCAACGACGGCGCAGGTGCAACTATCTCATGTGGAAGGTTTGGTTGTGGATGCAATCACACCAAGCACAGTGACCGTTTATCCTAACAACGTGTATGAATAAATAAGGAGAAGTACTATGGCTAAATTATTTGGAACAGACGGCGTACGCGGCAAAGCAGGCAGTGTATTGACCGCAGAATTGGCAATGAAATTGGGACAGGCTGCAGGCCACGTCTTTTTAGAAGAAAATGGCGGGAAAACAGGTGTGGTCATCGTTGGTCGCGATACACGCATTTCTGGGCAAATGCTGGAGTGTGCGCTGACAGCGGGGCTTACTTCTGTGGGCATACAAGTCATCAGTGCAGGCGTTGTGCCAACACCTGCTGTGGCGTTCCTGGTGCGTAAATTTAAGGCCTTGGCTGGTGCTGTGATTTCAGCCAGTCACAACCCTTTCGAAGATAACGGCATTAAATTTTTCAGTGCCGCCGGCACCAAATTGCGTGATGATCAGGAAGAAACCATCGAGGCCGTTTTGCAAGGACAGGTAGCGATTCAAGCAGCGGAAGGAAAGGCCATTGGTCGTTATGCCCAGGTTGATGAAGCCATTGATGTGTACAAAGACTATTTAGATGAATTGCTGAGCGTCAATGGCAAAGATTATCATCTTGTTGTAGACTGTGCCAATGGTGCAGCCAGCCAGCTGGCACAGGATGTATTTGAACGTGCCAACCTCAATGTGACGATGATGGGGGATCGCCCAAATGGCACCAACATCAACGTCAATTGTGGTTCCACACATTTGGAACAACTGCAAAAACGTGTGCTTGCAGAAGGTGCAGACGCCGGACTGGCGTTTGACGGTGATGCAGACCGTTTTCTTGCTGTTGATGAAAAAGGCAACGTTGTTGATGGCGATCGTCTTATGGCCATCTATGCATTGGCTATGAAAGAAGAAAATCGACTTGCCAATAATCAGCTGGTGGTTACCGTCATGAGCAACTTGGGACTGAAACTTGCCATGCGTGATGCTGGTATTGAATTGATCGAGACCCAGGTTGGTGACCGCTATGTGAACGAAGGCATGAAAAAAAGTGGTGCCGTCCTCGGTGGAGAACAATCTGGGCACATCATCTTTCGAGAATATAACAGCACAGGCGATGGGATGATCAGTGCCATCATGCTTTTGAATATTATGAATCATAAACGTATGCCACTGAGCGTGCTTGCTGACAGTGCTATGACCAGTTTGCCTCAGGTTTTGGTCAACGTACCAGTGACCAAGAAAGATGGCTGGAAAGAACTGCCTGACATTCAGGAAGCCATTGCGAAAGCAGAGAGTGCTTTGGGTGAAACTGGTCGTGTACTGGTGCGTGCATCTGGCACTGAAAACCTTTTGCGTGTTATGGTCGAAGGTAAGGATCAGAAGGAAATTGAAACCATGGCCAATGCCATTGCTGATGTGGTTCGAAAAGTGATTGGTGCATAATGAGCATCCTGGGGATTGGCGTCGATGTTGTGGCACTGGATCGCATTGAAACGTTGTGCATGCGTCGGCCGGAGCAATTTGCAGAACGGATCTTTACTGAAAAAGAAAGAGCGCTTTTTTCACCAAAACCAGTTGTTGCACGCATTGCTGCGCGTTTTGCTGTGAAAGAAGCAGTCAGCAAAGCCCTGGGAACGGGTATTGGTACCATAGCCTGGCAGGACATTGAAACCGTTAATGCGGCAAGTGGTCAGCCAGAGGTGCATTTATATGGACAAGCAGCCAGCCTGGCTGCAGAAAAGGGCGTGAAAAAAGTCCATTGCAGCATCAGTCATGAAAAAACAGTGGCTGTGGCAATGATCATATTGGAGGGATAGCAGATGTATTTGGTGAGCAACGAAGAAATGCGGGCACTTGATCGAACTGCCATTGAAGAGTGGAGAATACCTTCTCTTGTATTGATGGAAAATGCAGGCATTGCCATTTTGCGTCAGTTAGAAAAAGATGTGCCAGATTTGCTGCATCAACGCATCACCATTCTCTGTGGCTGTGGCAATAACGGCGGAGATGGAATGGTGCTGGCGCGACAGCTGCATTTGGCCGGTGCTGAAAGTGTAACCGTTGCGATTGTCATTGAAGGTGAGCGGCATTTTTCAGCCGATCACCAGGCCAACCGTGACATTCTGGACCGCTTGCCAGTAAAAATCATTGAAGTAGACAGTGTATCAAGGGTTAACGTACTCAAGGCACAGCTTAATTTTACCGATGTGGCTGTAGATTGCCTTTTTGGCACAGGGCTGTCTCGGGATTTGGGGCCGTTGACCATCAGCGTTGTAGATACGCTCAATGAAAAACATGTGCTGCGTGTGGCAGTGGACATTCCATCAGGATTGGCTGGTGATAGCGGGAAAGTGTGTGGCCGTGCTGTTCAAGCAGATTATACTTATACCCTGGCATGGCCAAAGCAAGGACTGTTTGTCGGAGATGCTGCAGAATACCTGGGAACATTGCGTGTGCTGCCAATTGGCATTCCAGAAGAAGTTGCAGATGCAGCAGCGATTGCTGGTACCCTGCTGGAACCAGAGATGCTTCGTGACAAGCTGCCAGAGCGTGCCATCAACAGCCATAAAAATAAATTCGGCCATGTAGGAATCATTGCAGGCAGTGTTGGTATGAGTGGAGCCTGTGTCCTGGCTGCACGTTCTGCAATGCGAAGCGGCGCTGGACTTGTAACCGCAATGATCGACAAAGGCATCTTTGCGCCAGCAGCTGCGGCAGCACCGGAAGTCATGATGAAACCCATCGCCTGGCCGAATACAGCAGCCCTTGATTGGCTGATTACACACACCGATGTTCAGATCATTGGACCTGGCATGGGGAAAAGTGAAGAGAAAAAACAGACCATTTATTCACTGCTGCGCCAGGCAGAAAGTACCATTGTCATTGATGCCGACGCCTTAAATATGATTGGTGAAGGCGACGGCACCATTCTAAAAAATACCGCTGCCAAATGCATTCTAACACCACATCCCGGTGAAATGGCACGCTTGCTGGGGCTTACCAGTGCCGACATTCAGGCTGACCGTATGCAATATGCGCGCCGTGTGGCAGAACGCTTTCATTGTATCGTGGTGCTCAAAGGGCACAACACCATTATTGCTGCGCCTGATGGACGTTATGCCATCAATCCACTCGACAGTGTGGCCTTGGCGACTGCTGGCAGTGGGGACGTCTTAACAGGGATCATCGCAGCATTTGCTGCTCAAGGGATGGAAGCGTATGATGCAGCCTGCATGGGCGTGTTTGCTCATGGTTTGGCAGGTCAATTTTTAGAAAAGCAGCGCGGACCAATGGCGACCATAGCATCGGATATTATAGAAGCTGTTGGTGAAGTGCTGCGCCAATATACTCAGTACTAAGCTTGTAACTTTTTTCTCGTGATTGTAACTTTTAGCGAGTGTGTTAAAAATACGTCAAGAGATGTTTCTGTTTTGTTGAAAATAAACACCGCTTATTATTTTAATAAGCGGTGTTTATTTTTGTGCGGGCATAAAGAGAAAAAAAGAAACCTAGAATAATTATTTAAAAAAGTATTGATTTATCATTTATTATATTTTGTGAAATAAAAAAATAATTAATAGGATGTTTAATTACGAAACGTTGAAGGGTTATTGAGGTCGGAAGGCGAAAACTTTACCTTGTGAAAAAACTCTTTTATAATGGTAAAAGATAATTTGAAAAAGACCTTGCGTCTTTCCATTCAACAAACTGGGACGATGTCCCAAATGTTAAAGGAGTGTTTTCTTTGAATTCTCATATTCGTAAGTTTATTGCTGCAACCGCGATCGTTGCGGTTGGGTCTGTTGCTGTACCAATGACGGCATCTGCTCAGGATACTGCCTACATTGGTTCTGGCACAGCAAGTGTGAGCCAGGCTTCTTCTTATCTGCCACTGCGCAGTGCGTTGAATGCAGTAGGTGTAGATGTGCACTGGGAAAATACCTCTGCTGGCCAAAAAATCGCACTGACCTATGGCGGTCAGACCCTGGAAGTATCTGTTGATGCTGTCAATGGTATACTGTCAACTGCGAATGGGTCTTACGCTTACAGCAATATTGGCGGATCGTTGCATGCTGGATTGGATTTTTATCAGTCCTTGTTCTCCAATGCTACGGTTAGTGCCAACGGCTATGGTGGCATTTATGTGACCGCCAACGATGCCAGCCAGGCAATCACCCTCGCTGGTGTCAGCAGCAACAACGGCAGCAGCGCAGGCGGCAACTATACGTATTACGAAAGCGGACAGGCCACCTGGTATGGCTCTGGTGCTCAGGGGAACTATACCGCCAGTGGTGAAATTTTCAACATGTATGACTACACTGCAGCCCATAAATATCTGCCATTCGGCAGTGTTGTTCGTGTAACCGACAATGATACTGGACGCAGTGTCGTTGTTCGCATCAATGACCGCGGACCATTTGGTGCTGGTCGTGTCATCGACTTGAGCTATCAGGCTGCTTCTGACCTTGGCATCGTTTCTAAGGGTGTTGCCAACGTTACTTTGGAAGTGCTTTCTTAATCAATATATGTGAGATGTCAGCTACCCATCTTGTGATGGGTAGCTTTTTTTGTTGTTTTTTACAGAACCTTTTCTTGACGGCAACGGTTTTACGTTTTACACTGAAGAGGTTGGAAAAATATTGTAAAAAAATAACGAAAAGGAAGTGAGTCAAATGGAACAAGGCCCCGGGGGATCGACGGAAAAGCAACGAATTGATTTGACTCACTATATACATATGAGAAGGTAAAATAGTGAGTCACAGGAGGGATGACTGTGAAAGCTATTTATAAAACAACAGAAGAAACAGGCCATTTTGAAAGAATAAACACGTACTGCGACGGCAACTGGGTATGCTTGATTGCGCCAACTGCAGAGGAAGTACAGGAAGTCAGCCAGCATTTTGAGATTGACTTGCAGGACATGGTATCTGCGCTTGACGAAGATGAACGTGCGCGTGTGGATTCTGATGACGATTACACTATGATCATCATCGATGTGCCTTATAAGGAAGAAGAAGAAAGCAAAGAAAGTTATGGCACTGTGCCATTGGCGATCATCCTTGGTGATAAGGACAAGCGTTATATCATCACCGTCTGTTTGCGTGAACTTCAGCTTTTGGATGATTTCCGAGGCGGGAAGATTAAAAAATTCTTCACTTACAAGAAAACGCGCTTCATTCTGCAAATTCTTTATCGCAATGCAACTTATTATCTGCATTATCTGCGCATGCTTGAGCGCTCCATTGGTGGCATCGAAGAAGCGCTGCATCAATCTACACGCAATGAGGAATTGTTCAAGCTCCTGGCACTTGATAAATCGCTGGTTTATCTGAGCAATTCTTTGCGTGCCAATGGTTTGGTGCTTGATCGCCTGATGCGTTTGGATGCGGTGAAAAAATATCCTGAGGATGAAGAGTTGCTGGAAGACGTTATTGTCGAAAACAAACAGGCCATTGAAATGGCAAACGTCTATAGCAGCATTTTGGATGTTACCATGGAAGCGTACAGTTCGGTGATTTCCAACAACCTCAACTCGGTCATGAAAGTGCTTACCTCGGCGACATTGATCATGACCATTCCAACAATGATTTTCAGCTTTTTTGGTATGAATGTGCCATTGCCATGGGAACACAGCGCCGGAGGATTTTGGTACATCTGTTTGGTTTCGCTGATCGCAACGGCACTTGTTGTATTTTTCATGTTTCGACGAAAGATGTTCTAACGAAAAGTCCCCGATGCTCATCCGTGAGCATCGGGGACTTTTGATTTATTTTATGGCACCAGCAATATAGTGATTATAAGCAGAGGCGGCAAGATTGGCGAGTGGTTCAGGCAGTTCGCCAACATTGCATTGGGTGAAATCTTTGATGCGTGCAAAGAATTCACGCACCAATAGGTTCTTATCAGAAATGGCTGCCTGTGAAGCGGGACAGCCATAGGCTGCCAAATTAAGATGTTCGGCAATATAAACAGCACGGTATAAATGAAAGCGCTGGCTGACGAGAATGACACTGTGCGCGTCATAAAGAGTCGACAGATTGTTCACACTGGCATAGGTGTCAACCCCATGGGTGTCTGTTGTGATAGCCATGGATGGAATGCCTGAGTCCAGCAGATAATTGCGCATCGCTGATACTTCACTTTGTGCAGCATCTTCTCCGCCGCTCACAATGATGTGTTTTGAAGCGCCGTTTTCATAGAGCACAATGGCGGTGTCAAGCCGTTCTGCGAGCACTGGGCTGGGCGTGCCATCGGGCTCAATACCGGCACCAAGCACAACGATATAGTCAGCATCAGTGCCAGCAAGTTCTCTTGGGTACCACATGTTGTTGGTCGTTGTAGCATACATATAAAGGTTGACGGCGATGGCAGAAAGCGGCACCAGAAGAATCAGGACAATGATCACGGTGAACACGCGAACAACAAGCCGCCGACGTTTTCTTTTTTGGCGAGAGGCCATCGTTGATCATCCTTTCTGCAAAGTTGAGTAAAATGTGCACCTAACATTATAATAGATGTATCCTCTCTTGACCAGATAGGATTTGTTCTTTGTTTTGTTACAATCCCAGGCCTGGCGCGCGCTTGACAGGTTAGGGCAGTTGTTTTAGAATAAGCGTACTTTTACGAATAGCATTTAGAAAGGAGTGAGCGCCACATGGTGCGCACTGTGATTCGTTTTCTTTGGCGTGCTTTCAAAATTGCCATTGTGCTTCTTATCATCGCGGCCGTGACAGCACTGGCTGTTCCGGTGTCGCTGGATGTGACAGGACGCAGTCAATATCCGTCGCTGCCGAATGGCTGTGAATCGGTGGCAGCCGCTGTGTCGCTGAATGCGCTTGGTGCGCCGATTACGGCGGAGACTTTTGCCAGCCAATATCTGCCGACAGCCGCCATTGGCAGCGGCGTCAGTCCAGCTGATGCTTACATTGGCGATCCGTTTGGTGACGGCTATTATTGCTATCCCGAGGCGCTGACGACGGGCATCAATGCTTTTCTGCAAACACAAAACACCAGCCTAGAGGCGAAAACCCATAAGCTGGTGTCTGTCAGTGAGATCGCACTCCGCCTTCACTTGAGCAAGAAGCCTGTTATCGTTTGGATTACCGTTAACGACAAATTGGCCGATCGTGACGACGCCGTTGTCTGGCAGGTGAATGGACGCTCCTATCATCCCTATAACAACTTGCACGCTGTTGTCGTCGATGGCATCAGCGGCTTCAAAGTGCATCTCGTAGATTCGGTCAACGGCGATCGCTGGATGCCGCTGACACAATTCATTCCTATTTATTATTCAATGGGCCTGCGTGCCGTGTATTTCACGGATTGACCCGCTTTTCATGCCGCACCATGATGGCTGCAATGTCTTCGTCGCTGAGTGTTGTCAGCGCATGCAGCACTTCATAGGTGCGGTTTTCTAATGCTGCGAAATCGTAGTCCCAATTGCCCGTGGCAAAATTGTATTTGTCGGTTTGGTCCATGTTGTTTTCTTTTTCAGCAAAGTCGTAATCGGACCAATCGTCGTACAGATCAATAAAATGATAGGATGTATGGATTTTTGGCTTCTCTGCCATGGAAATCACCTCATTGTTGTAAAATGCGTTCGTGTTTTTCTTCCAGCTCTGCCCAGCGGTCCATCTTTGCTTCGAGCTGGGCAGCAGCGGCGTCGCGTTCTTCGGTCAGCGCCAACAGCTTGTTGTACTGGGTTGCGTTGGCGGCCATTTCTTTTTCAAGTCGTGCTACGGTTTCCTCAAGCATGGCAATGTCTTCTTCGATGGTGTCGTATTCACGCTGCTCCTTAAAAGTAAATTTGAGTTTGGCTGGCTGCTTTGGGCGGCTGGCCTTTTCTTTTTTGACAGGCGTTGTTTTTTCGCTGACAGGTTCCGGCCGTTTTTCGAGATAACTGGAAAAATCACCAGCGTAGAGTTTTAAAGCGCCGTCTGTTTCATACGCCAGAATGCTGGTGCAAATGCGGTCGAGGAAGTAGCGGTCATGGCTGACTGCGACGATTGGGCCAGGAAAATGCTCCAGATAATCTTCCAGCACTTGCAAAGTGCCAATGTCGAGATCGTTGGTCGGTTCATCGAGAAAGAGCACGTTGTTTTGTTCCATGAGAATCGACAGCAAATAGAGACGGCGGCACTCCCCGCCGGAAAGCTGACGGATCGGTCCGTGGATTTGATCCGGACGGAAGCGGAACGCTTCGAGCATCTGGCTGGCCGAGAGATGGGAGCCATCCGCACGGTGAATGTATTCGCCATGGTCGCGGACAAAATCGAGCACTTTCTGATCCAGCGGCAGATCCTGGTTTTGTTGTTTGTAATAGCCAATCTTCACCGTTTCGCCGACGTCCAGGCGCCCGCTGTCTGCTGGCGTCAAGCCAGCCAGCACATCGAGCAGAGTCGTCTTGCCGATGCCGTTGGGCCCGACAATGCCGATGCGTTCAGTTTTCACAAAGGCATGGCTGAAATCCCGAAAAATCGGCTTGTCGCCGTAGCTTTTGCTGAGGTGCTCGCATTCAATGATTTTTTTACCAAGACGGGCATTGACAAAGTCCATCATCAGTGTGTCTTCATGTTCGTGCGTAAGCTGCCCTTCGATTTCATAAAAGCGCTCTTTGCGCGCTTTCTGTTTGGTGCGGCGTGCTTCCACGCCCTTGCGCATCCAGGCCAGCTCCTGCTTGTAAAGTCGGCGCAGTTTGTCGGCGCGGCGCGCTTCGTCGGCTTCGCGCTGTGCTTTTTCTTCAAGGAAGGTGGAATAGTTGCCGACGGTGCGGTGGAGTTTGCCGCCGTCCAGCTCAAGAATGACATTGGTGGTACGATCAAGGAAATAGCGGTCGTGGGTGACGATGATGAACGAGCACTGACGGTCGTGGAGCTCTTTCTCCAGCCAGCGGATCGTTTCGTAATCAAGGTGGTTGGTCGGTTCATCGAGCAAGAGCAGGTTGGCTGGACGAATCAGCGCTGCCGCCAGCGCCACACGCTTGCGCATGCCGCCAGAGAGTGTGGCAATTTTTTGACTGACATCATCGATGCCCAGGCGATGCAGGATGCTCTTGGCGTTGCTCTCCAGCTGCCAGGCATCTTCGCGGTCCATGGCGTCCTGTGCTTCCAAAAGTGCGCGGGTGGCCTCAGCATCATCTGGACGCGTCGTTACAGCAGCCAATGCGTCTTCATAGCGCCGTACCACAGCGAGCAGCGGTGAAGTGCCCTGAAAAATCTGCGCCAGCACGGTGTTGTTGTCATCCATCGGCTGATTTTGTGGCAGGTATTCCATGACCAGCTGATTGGACGTCAGCATTTCAGAGCGTGGGTCCAGATCAATGCCTGCCAGCTGTGCCAAAAGCGTCGATTTACCGACGCCATTGGTGCCAATGAGCCCAATTTTGTCGCCCTCATTCACCGACAATCCCAGATCATCAAACAATACGCGTTCGCCAAAGCTGCAGCGCAGGTGCCGCGCCTCCAAAAGAACCATATGGCAATTCCCCCTGAATTTGTTATAATAGTGCATAGCTAGTATAGCAAACAACGGACACAATGAAAAGTTTCCGTCGAGATATGAAAGGATGATTCCTGTGTCAAAATTGAAAACCATTGCCACTGTCGCAGCGCTCACTGCTGGGGCAGCCGGAGCGGTCGTGGCTGTAAAAAAAATGAAGAGTGCCTATCATTTGGAACTGGAAAATTGCACCACGGAAACCTTGAACATTTACCTTGGCACCGCAGCAGCGCCAGATGCCATCGTTTTTGAAAACTTCCTGCCAGGTGAAAAACGTTATATTGATCTCACCTTGCTGCCATTGGCAGAACATGATGTGGTCTATATTCGTTTCCCAGATACTGTGGATCATGCTGGCTACAAGCGCACGCTGATTTATGACATCGAAGAATGCCACAGCCCAATGCACGGCATGATCGTCGATTATGGTGATAATAATTATGATGTCAAGCTGGTGAGAGTGGGATGAAGCATTACGCACCAGGTCTCCTGGATAAATACGCCCGTCATGCCATCCTTGTCACTGGCGGCACCGCACCTGAGCCTACGCTGCTCAGCGACCTGCGGGCTCAGTTTCCGAGTGTGCCCTGTCTCTGCGCCGATGCCGGCGCGGACCTCTGCCGTGTGGCTGGTGTGCTGCCCGATGCCCTCATTGGTGACATGGATTCACTTGCACCCCAGACACGTGCCTGGCTCGATGAGGCTGGCGTGCCGGAAGTGGTCTATCCTGCGGAAAAAGACGACAGCGACACCGCGCTGGCGGTGCAGCAGCTTTTTGACGACGGGGCCGAAGAAATCATTGTCATCGGTGCCTTGGGCGGACGCATGGACCACGAGCTGGCCAATATGATGCTCCTGGTCGGCGCTGGCCGTCAGGGGCGCTCCATCGTCTATTGGGACGACATCAACTGCATGCGCTATGTCGGGCCAGGCGAGCACCTGCTCGACCACACGCCGGGCTATATTGGCATCGTGCCCTTCTCCGATGACGGCATGTGCTTGTCGATCGACGGCCTGTACTATCCCCTCAAGGATTTCAGCGTGCCTTTCGGCATCACGCGCCTGATCAGCAACGTCTTTACCGACGCCGAAGTTGCCACCATTAATATTGCCCGCGGCGACGGCGTGCTCGTTCTTTGTCACGACCGTGCCAAGGAAGAAACGCAGTCATAAAGGAAATGCGTGCGCAAGCCCTGCGCCTGGTTTACAAGGGC
Source organism: Peptococcaceae bacterium (assembly GCA_036303105.1). Lineage (GTDB taxonomy): Bacteria > Bacillota > Peptococcia > Peptococcales > Peptococcaceae > UMGS1590. The sequence continues at coordinate 29,175 of JAXJBF010000133.1, forward strand.
GGAGAGACATGCTAATATAAAGAGGTTATCATATCATATTTTAGAGGGATGAGGAGAATCATAATGGGTGGAAAACAATTACCTGAAACATTGACCCTGATCAGGGACAATATCTTGCAATACGACAATCCCCTCGCAGTCAGCGCCAAAGAAAACGCTGAATGGGCGAAGGATCTCAACCTGCCTAAAAAAGGCGACATCCTGTTCTATACCGGGGGAGAATACCAACTCTTGCCATTTATGGACTCGCTGCTCACCGTCATGGATATTGTTGATCCTGGTACGCCAGTGTTTGGCTGGATGATGTCCATGCGCGACATCGTGCACAAGAGCGGCATGGCACCGGAAAAGATCTTCGCTTCCGTCTTTGCCCAGGACAAGGAACGCTTCTTTTCCATCAACAAAAAAGCCGCGCAGATTTTGAAAGCCCTTGGCTATGACATTTGCTACGACGGCGAAAACGAAATTTACAGCGGCGCCTTGCTGCATGAGCTCGGGTTTGAAGAGGCCCTCGGTATTTATGCCAAGCGCGTGGCCACTTTCTTAAACCAGAGCGGCGCCAAAACTGTTGTCTGCATGTCGCCGCATGCAGCTGAAATGTTTGCGCTGATCTATCCACAGTATGGCGATTTCCCAAAGGTAGAAGTCAAAACCTTCATTCAAATGGTGCATGAAAAACGTCACATGCTGCCAAAGAACTTCTACCGCGGCCTCGTCACCCTGCACGATTCCTGCCGCATGGCACGTGAAATGGACGTGGTCGACGAATTCCGCGAAGTCCTCGATGCCATGAACGTGCGCTACAAAGAACCATTCCGCACCGGCAAATGGAGCACCTGCTGCGGTGGCCCAATCAAGACCACCTATGCAGAACTGTCCCACAAGCTGTCCCAGAAGCGTGCCAACGAACTGGCAGACACTGGCGCTCAGATCGCACTGTTGAGCTGCCCATACTGCCTCTCTGCGCTGAAGGACTGCAAGACCGCGAACCATATGGAGATCATGGATTTCGTCGAATTTCTGGCAAAGGGGTATAAGCTATGAGCACGATCAAACAAAACATCAACACATATGCCAAAGACATCAACGAGGCCAGCGAAGACGAACGCATCCGCACTGCCATCACGCGTGCCATTGCGTCCTATCGCAAGAACCTCGCCGAAGCTTTGGAACGCTATCCGCACACGCCAGCACTTGCCAAAGAAGTGCAGGGCATCAAGCGTGAAGCTCAGAAAAACTGGCGCGAACTGATGGCGCAGGCTTCTGAATCCATCGAACGCAACCACGGCCACGCCTACTTTGCAAAAGATGCCCAGGAAGTTGTTGACATCATCAACGAAATCGCCGGCGGCAATAAGACCATTGTCAAAGGTAAGTCCATGCTGGGCGAAGAAATTCATCTGCGTCAGCGCCTGGCTGCCTGCGGCCACGAAGTTTGGGAAACCGACCTCGGTGAATTCATTCTGCAGCTTATGGACGGCCGTCCAATGCACATTCTGTCACCATCCATTCATGTTCCACGTGAACAGGTGGCAGAAGTGTTCTCTGACTTTTTCGGCCGTGAAATCAAACCGGACATCGCCGAAGAAGTTATGGCCGTGCGCGAATTCCTGCGTGAAAAATATTTCACCGCTGACATCGGCATCAGCGGCGCCAACGTTGTCGCTGCCGACACCGGCCAAATCACCATCATCGAAAACGAAGGCAACGTGCGCCTTGTCACCGGTGCGCCACCGGTACACATCGCCGTTGTCGGTATTGAAAAGATCGTGCCAACCTTCCTCGATTCCATGAAGGTGGCTGAAGTCAACTGGCGCTACGGTCAGTACACAGCGCCGGGGTATGTCAACATCATCAGCGGCCCATCCAAGACCGGTGACATCGAAAAAGTCACCACCTACGGTGCCCACGGGCCACACGATTTCCACGTCATCTTCGTGGACAATGGCCGCAGCAAGATGATCGACGATCCAGTCTGCCATGATGCTGCGCTTTGCCTGCGCTGCGGCGGCTGCATGTACGAATGCCCAGTTTTCTCACTGGTTGCCGGCCACTTTGGCAAAACCTACATGAACGGCATTGGTGCCATCTGGACCGCCTTTGTTGACGACACCAAAGAAGCCGCACCAATCGTTTACAACTGCCTGCGCTGTGGTCGCTGCGTGGAACAGTGCCCAATGGATATTGACGTGCCAACGATGATCTATCATTTGCGCACCGAAGCCATCGCCGAGGCAGACGCTGCCTCCGGCAAATAATTTCATAGTTGATGAGAGTGAGCCTTTCACTGTTTGTGAGAGACTCACTCTTTCAATATGGCTGTTATAAAATAGCAGGTATGCAATTCTCTTATACATGTCTTCATTTAGAATATTAGGACGAGGGGGAAAAATTTTGTCCAAACCATCTAATGATTCACGTGACGTCTTTCAGAGCCGCTTTGGATTTATTCTGTCATGCATCGGTTCCGCCGTCGGCATGGGCTGCATCTGGCTGTTTCCATACCGTGTCGGTCAATACGGCGGCTTCGCATTTTTAGTACCGTTTCTGATTTTCGTCATTGGGCTCGGCTTTTGTGGTGTCATCGGGGAAATGGCATTCGGCCGCGCCATGGGCACCGGTCCTGTTGGTGCCTTCCAGAAAGCGATGGCGCGCCGCGGCAAACGTTTTGGCGGCGCCCTCGGTATGATCTCACTCATCGGTTCCATCGGTGTCACCGTTGGTTACACCGTCATCTGCGGCTGGATTCTGCGGTTCCTGTTTGGCTCGCTCAGCGGCGCCATCTTCAACGGCGACTCAGCAGCGTATTTCGGTGAAATCTCCGGCAACTTTAGCAGCATTGGCTGGCATGTGCTTGTTGTGATCATCACTTTTGTCGTTATGAATGCCGGCATTTCTTCGGGCATTGAGCGTGCCAATAAAATCGTCATGCCGCTGTTCTTTTTGATGTTTATCGGCTTGGCCATCTTCGTATCGACGATCCCAGGAGCAGAGAAGGGCTACGCGTTCCTGTTTAATCCGGACTGGTCGGCACTTGCCAATCCAAAAACCTGGATGTACGCCCTCGGGCAGGCGTTTTTCTCATTGTCGCTCGTTGGCTGCGGCACCATTGTCTACGGCAGCTACCTGAAAAAGGACGTCGACATCGTTTTTTCCGGCGTCATGGTTTCTGTCTTTGAACTCATTGCGTCCATTCTCGTGGCGCTCACCATTTTGCCGGCGGTGTTCGCTTTTGGCGCCGATCCCCAGAGCGGCCCGCCGCTCATCTTCATCGTGCTGCCATCGATTTTTGCACAGATCCCTGGCGGCCAGATCCTGGCTGTGGTGTTCTTCCTGGCGGTCTTTTTCGCTGGCATCACTTCGCTGGTCAATCTCTACGAAAGCCCGATCGAAGCTCTGCAAAAACATTTTGGCATGCAGCGCCGCAAAGCTTGTGCGCTCGTGCTGACGCTCAGTTTCCTTGTGGGGATCTTCCTCGAAGATGCCAACGTCGTCGGCAATTGGATGGACCTGTTCACCATCTACATCACGCCGTTTGCAGCGCTTTTGGCAGCAGTCATGTTTTTCTGGGTCTGCGGCAAAGGCTTCGCAGCCAAGGAAATCAACACCGGCTGTGCCCGTCCATGGGGCAGCTTCATTGAAGGCGTCGGCAAATACATTTATTGCGGCGTGACCTTCATCGTTCTCATTCTTGGTATCGTCTTCGGCGGCATCGGCTGATGCTGCCCCGTTCATCGAAAAAGGGGTGACTCATCTTGGCAAAAAATGCACATTCGCGTGATACTTTTCGCAGCCGTTTCGGTTTCATCATGTCCTGCATCGGCTCTGCCGTCGGCATGGGCTGTATCTGGCTGTTTCCTTACCGCGTCGGTCAGTATGGCGGTTTCGCCTTTCTCGTACCGTTTTTGATCTTCGTCATTGCCCTGGGCTTCTGCGGCGTCATGGGTGAAATGGCCTTCGGCCGTGCCATGGGCACCGGTCCGGTCGGCGCCTTTCGCAAAGCCACCGAGCGCCGTGGCAGCAAAGTAGGGGCCATCTTCGGGCTCCTGCCGCTCATCGGCTCCACAGGCGTCGCCATTGGCTACACCGTCATCGTTGGCTGGATTCTGCGCTTCTTGTTTGGCGCCCTTTCCGGCACCATGTTTAACAGCGATTCGGCCGCCTACTTCGGCGAAATCGCCGGCAACTTCGGCAGCATCGGCTGGCACGTGCTCGCCATTGTGATTACGTTCATCGTCATGAACGCCGGCATTTCCTCAGGCATCGAACGCGCCAACAAAATCGTCATGCCGCTGTTCTTTTTCCTGTTTATTGCGCTAGCCATCTTCGTATCCACCATTCCTGGCTCCGAAGCAGGCTACACGTTTCTTTTCAACCCTGACTGGTCGGCGCTCGCCAACCCGAAAACCTGGATGTATGCGCTTGGACAGGCGTTTTTCTCCCTGTCGCTGGCTGGCTGCGGCACCATCGTCTACGGCAGCTATCTTAAAAAAGACACCGACATCATTTTCTCAGGCTTCATGGTTTCCTTCTTCGAACTGGTTGCATCCATTCTCGTTGCCATGACCATTCTGCCAGCGGTGTTCGCCTTCGGTGTCGATCCACAAAGCGGCCCGCCGCTCATCTTCATCGTGCTGCCATCGATTTTCGCCCAGCTGCCATATGCTCAGCTATTGGCCATCGTGTTCTTCCTGGCGGTCTTTTTCGCTGGCATCACCTCGCTGGTCAACCTCTATGAAACGCCAATCGAAGCCCTGCAGGAACAGTTCGGCCTCAGCCGTGTGGCGTCTTGTCTGGTTGTTTTCGGCCTTGGCTTGCTTGTGGGGATTTTCCTGGAAAATGGCGACACTGTCAGCGCTTGGATGGATATTTTCACCATCTACATCATGCCTGTCGGCGCCCTGTTGGCTGGGATCATGTTCTTCTGGGTCTGCGGCAAAGGCTTCGCTGCCAAGCAGATCGAAACTGGCAGCAGCCGGAAGTGGGGCAGCTTCATCGAAGGCGTCGGCAAGTACATTTACTGCGGCGTCACCATTATTGTCATCATTCTCGGTGTTGTCTTCGGCGGCATCGGCTAAGCAGAAGAGAGGTGAACCACCATGTCTGCAAAATTAGAGATCGAGAGCTCAGAACAGGCGAAGGCGCTCTATGCCCGTCTGGACAAAGACGAACGCGCCCTCGTGCACGACGTGCTGAGCCGCGTCGACCAGGCCAGCCTGATGCCGGAGCAATCGCTGCTCATCCAGCTCAACATTCTTGAGCAGCTGCTTGAGAATGTGCAGCAAGGCCAAAGCGTTGGCGCCATCATTGGCGACGCCGACACCTTCGCCCAGCGCGCCATTGCCGAAATCGGCGAAGAAGTGCGCCAGCAGCGTCACATTGGCGCCCTCATGGCAGGCATTGCCATCTGCGCCATTGTGCTGCTCGTCATCAGCGCCTATGCCATCATCCGCGGCCTGATCGCCGGCACTGCCATCATGAGCGTGACCACGTCCCTCAATCTTGGTCATGTCATTTGTTTCATCGCCGTTCTCGCCGGCACCCGCTTCTTTGTCATGGGCGACAAAAAAGCTGAGTACAACGACCCACAGAAAGCCCGCCGCCGCACCCAGCTCGTTGGCTTTTTGTTCATCGTCGGTTTCATCGCGCTGCTCGTCGGAGTCTTTGCCAACGTGCCCGTCGTTCTCACAGCGCCAGCGCTGTATGTGCTCGTCATCGCCCTCGTGCTGCTTCTGCTCTGGAAGCTCAGCGGCCGGCTTTAATGTTTACACACACCGTGTCCCAACGGACACGGTGTTTTTTTGTCTAAGGTGGAGATCATTGTTGTACTTGTCTATGAGGATTATTTACGATTCGATAATACAATTTATTTGATGTATAAAAAGAAATATGCGTCGAACTGGATGTTTTACATATAAATTTTTTAACGATATCATAAAAAGCAAGAAAGGTATTCTTAATCAACTTAGATAAGGAGCGATTACAATGACAACAAGAAAAGCAATGGCAGACAAAGTAATGGTGCTTGGTGTTGATGGCTTAGATCCACGTTTTGCAAAAAAATTGATGGATGCTGGAAAAATGCCAAATTTGAAAAAGTATGTTGAACGAGGCGCTCAACGTGAAGATTTGGTATTGTTAGGATCTAACCCAACAGTAACACCACCTCAATGGACGACGTTAGCTTGTGGATGCAATCCTAATGTACATACAATTACTCAGTTCTTTAGACATGATCCTAATGATTATGAACAGGGCTTGTACAATATTGATTCAAGAAATTGTGCAGCAGAACCTATTTGGAATGTTACTGCTGAGGCTGGAAAGAAAACATGTGTTTTCCATTGGCCTGGTAGTGCATGGCCTCCAACCTCAGATAATCCAAATTTGATGGTTGTTGATGGTAGTGCCCCAGGGGCAGTTGGTATGGCAGTCTTGCAAACCGAGTTGGAATTCTTCTTTGGTGCGAATGAAGACATTACTGAAGCACGCTTTATTCCTGCTGCTGCCAGTGACTTGGAAGCACCTTGTGTCGTTAATGATCTTGATATGGATGATTCTGGTGCTTTTGACATGGGGTCTAGTACGAGCAGTGGCGCCCATAGAAGTGTAAACTGGGATGAGACCGATGGCAACGCTATTGGGACTGGCGGTCCTATTTTGAAGTATAATGCGGTTCAGTCTTATGTTAGACCTGCAACTGGTTGGGCAAATGCTCCTGAAGATGCAAAAGAATTTATGATGTTAACCAATAATGGTTTGGTTCGTCGTCCAGGTTTGATCTTGAAGAACGAAGATGGTGTCTATGATCATGTGGCAATTTATCGTTCTAAGAAGGATCTTGAACCATTGGCTGTATGCTACAAAGATAAGATTGTTGGTGGCGTTGTCGATGTGAGCTACAAAGAAGACAAGCAGCACATGGCCGATCGCAACTATCTTTTGTTGGATATTGCAGAAGATGGCAGCAAGATTCGAATGTTTGTATCTGGCGCTTATGCCATTGATGACGATACCGTTTTCCATCCAAAATATTTGCATAAAGCATTGTTAGATAATGCAGGGCCATTCCCTCCATCTACTTTATTATTTGTTGGCGGCAGAAGCATGGATGCAATTAAGTCAATGCTTTATTGCTGGGATGTTGTTGCAGATTGGTACAGTAAAGCTATCCACTACCTCATTGATCAAGAAGGCGTAGAAGTATTGATGTCTCACTACCATGCAATTGACTTGCAGGAACATACTTTTATTCGCTTGATGAAAGATCATGGCAAGAATACATATACAGAAGATGAATACGAAGAATGCCTGGTAAAAGTATATCAGCAGACAGACCGTTATTTAGGAACTTTCCTGCATTACTTGGATGAAGGCTGGACAATTATTATCACTTCTGACCATGGGCAAGTATGCTCGGAACATGAAGCAGTAGCAGGCCTTGGTGATATGAATGCACATTTGCTTGTACCATTTATGAAAGAGCTTGGCTACACTGTTTTGAAAAAAGACGAAAATGGGAATGAATTGAAGGAAATCGACTGGAGTAAAACACGAGCAGTTGCACAACAAGGCAACGACATTTTCCTGAACATCAAGGGTCGAGGCAATATGGGGAGAGGTATTGTCGATCCAGAAGATCAGTATGAACTTGAAGAACAGATCATGACGGACCTGTACGGTTATAAAGACAAAGTAACCGGAAAGCGTGTTGTTGCCCTTGCATTACGTAAGAAAGATGCAGAACTGCTTGGTTATGGTGGTCCAACCGCTGGGGACATTTTCTATGCAACGGCAGAAGGTTATAACTGGGAACATTGTGATGCGTTGTCTACTTGCTACGGCGAACGTGGAACTTCCGTATCGCCAATCTTTGTGGCCGCTGGTAAAGGGTTAAAAGAAGGATTTACTACGGATCGTATCATCCGTCAAGTGGATGTTGCCCCAACAATTGCTGCTTTACTTGGTTTGAGAATGCCAGCACAGTGTGAAGGTGCACCTGCTTATCAAATTTTAGCCGAAGAATTCTAAAAATAAAAAAACAGAAAACACGGCTATTCATTATTAATGAATAGCCGTGTCGTATTTAAAATGCTGTGTTTAGAAAAGGAGGAGAGAACGATGCAATATATTCCGGAAGCAAAGAAAACCATTCATTATTTGATCACTTGCTTATTCATGTTTGGCTTTCATTTTATTCCAGCGCCTGAACCACTAACACCTTTCGGAATGGGGATCTTAGGTGTTTTTATTGGTGCAGTATATGGATGGAGTACACTTGATATACTCTGGCCATCCTTGCTGGGGCTCGCAGCACTGAGTGTTGTAACAGGTCCGGATGCTATGTTTGCGGCTTCATTTGGCAATTCCACAGTTCCTCTAATGATCGTCCTGTTTGTTTTTTTAGCAATGTTGGATTATTACGGGGTAACAAAAATTGTAGCAAATTTTTTAGTCTTTAACAGATTAACGTATGGGCGACCACTCGTTCTCATTTTCTTATTATTTTTAGGCGCGTACATTATTGCACCAATTAACGCTTTTGTTGGGATCTTTTTGTTTTTATCCTTTACAAGAGAATTGATGAAAACGTGTGATATCAAGATGCCATCTAAACTATCTATGCTGATTTTGGTAGGTCTTGCTTTAGCTACAATGTTAGGACAAATTGCCGTACCGTTCCTCTCAACAGCCATTATTTTGAACAATGCGTTTGGAATGATGACAGGTGCAGCGTTACCATATGGAACTTATATGGCATTCATGATTCCAATGGATTTGGTTCTGATGATCATTTATACATTTATGATTAAATGGGTATTCAGAGCAGATGTTTCAAAGCTTGCTTTAGAAAAAGATGTGAATAGGAAAAAAGAGAAGGTTACCATTGAACAAAAAGTAGCGCTTATCTTTACTGTTGTTTTCTTAGTCCTTGCATTTTTGATGGCGATTCTGCCAAAAACGACGGCTTTGTATCACGTACTAAATCAGTTTGGTTTGTACGGTATTATTTCTTGCTGTATAGCGGTAGCGATGTTATTTACCAACAATAATAAGAAGTTTTTCGATTTCGGTGAATTTGCAAAAAATGCGATGAATTGGGATGTTATTCTTTTAAGTGCTCTTATCATGGGTTTATCATCTTATATGAGCGCGGAAGAAACGGGCATCCAGCCATTTTTGGCACAACTGTTGGCACCATTAACAACATTCTCACCAATGGTATTTGTCATATTGATTATTGTTGTGGCAGCAGTGATTACTAATTTTATGAATAATACCGTTATTTGTGTTATTGTCATGCCGGTTATTATGACGTTTTCGACTCAAATGGATATCAATGCAATTGGGACGTTGATGTTGGTGTTTATTACAACACAGTTTGCATTGTTTACTCCAGGTGCGTCACCTTTTGCAGCCATTATTTTTGGACAAAAAGATATGGCAATAACTAAAGATTTAATGAAATACGCTTTAATAAGTTTTGTTGTGCTGCTCATTATTTCATTGATTATTGGCATTCCGTATTCTAATGTCATTTTTGAATAATTGACCTTTTGAATGCATTAAGAGCGAACATATTTAAAAGACTATGGTAAAAATTGTGATCATGACATAATGGGTAATCATTTCACATATTTGCCATAGTTATTTTTTTGATTGAAAGCGTTTTGTTAAGTAGTCTGAAGTGACTTGAATGAAAGGATCATTGGTTGTTTGCGGGAGCAAAAGAACTGGAGTTAATTGAATTTGTGGACAAATTGGAAACTGCTTAAATTCGACAGCGCCAACAGTTTGAAATGTTGCCAGTCGTGTGTGTTCTAAAGCAGGCGCCAAACAGGTGCCATCGGAAAAAAACATATTTGTTAGGATAGTGTTTTTTACAAAATGTTTGTATGTGAAATCAATGCCGCAATCTTTAAGAAGTTCATAATATAATGGTTCGATGGTCGATGTCTGTTCAAATACAACTGGAATAGAAGCATAAGAAGAACTGTTCAAAGATGTATAGTGATAAAACGGAGAATGTTTGCTGCAGAGAAAAACCATGGATTCTGGTTCGGCATAGATATGATCATATAGTTCTGGAGCAATAGTCGAAGAAGCTGATTTGACATACGTCAGAAAGATCGTGTTATTTTTTTCTGCTGATGAGATCATGCTGTTTAAATGATTTGCTTCATAGAATTCGGCATTGATTTTAATATTAGGAAAAAGCAAGGAGAGATCTTTAATGAAGTGGTATATGAAATGTGTATAAGCAGATGTTGCAAAGATGTTTAATTCTCCTGATATAGAAGAATGAAGTTGATTTACAGAAAGTTGATTTGCGACGTGTTTGAATTGGTTCGCATAAAATATAGTCTTTTTGGCATATTCGTATAATATTTCTCCATCTGAGGTTAGTGTCGTACCATTTTTTGCACGCTTGAAAAGGGTTACTTCAAATTCTTTTTCTAAAGCATTGATTGCTCGACTAATATTTTGTTGAGATGTAAAAGCTTTTTTGGCAGCATGTTGCATCGATCCTTGTTCAGCTGTGATGACAAAATATTGAAGTTGGCTCAAAAGCATAAGAAGGTGTCCTTTCATTTAAGTTTTTATGATAAGTATAGCATTATTGTATTAGAAATGGTTGGTAAAAGAAAAAATTTTTTCGACAAGATATTGTGTTACTAAACGATAAGGTGTTAAGGAGTGAAGATTAACTATGGAGTTTTTTAGAATATCTGAAGCCAACGCAAAAGTGTATGAAGGAGCATTGAAAAAAAGAATTGAGCAATGCTGTTGCAAGTATTGCGGCGGTGAATTGGTGTTAAAGAATATTATTTATGGAGATAAAAAAGATGGGCGCGTTGAAGTTTACTGCTCAAAGTGCAATAGGATTGAATATGGTGTTGAAAAAGAAATCTATATGATAGCGAAATATTTCGTGGATGAAATGGGCTTTGATTATTATTCTGATTTGGACGAATGTGAGCAAAAACGAAACATGAATGTGGCAAAAGTTTGTGAAATTGTTTCGTGGGGCCTAGAAAATCTAGGATATCTTGATGGTGATGGATTAAAATATCCGGTTGATTTAGCAAACCTTGTTGTAGGAGAAGATGTGATTTTTGACGATGATTTATTGAAACGACTTAAAGAAATATAAATGGAAGTGATTGATGTGACAGAGAAAATTATCGATATTCAAGGTTTGTCCCACGTTGTTGGAAATAGGTTTTTAATAAAGGATGTCAATTGGACAGTAAATAAAGGTGAACGCTGGGTTGTATTTGGTGAGAACGGAAGTGGTAAGACGACCTTATTGAGCATTATCGCAGGATTTGAAAATTATGAATATGGAAGTTGTAAGTTGTTTGGACAAGAACAAAAAGAGACAGAACTAGACTCGTTGCGAAAAAAATTGGGGTGGGTAAGCAGTTCTTTTTTTGATAAAAGATACAGTAAGGAGACTGCTTTAAATATAGTTTTATCTGGGATTAATGGTGAATTGGGGCTTAGGGATAATATAAAAAATCAGGACGTCTTAATAGCGAAGAAATTGATTAAAGCCATTGGCCTTCAAAGCAAGGTTAACCAGCCATACTATACATTGTCCAAAGGGGAACAACAAAATATTTTAATTATTCGTGCGCTTATGTCTCGTCCAGAAGTTCTAATTTTAGATGAACCGTGTACGGGTCTGGATTTATTGGCACGTGAACGTGTATTTCGCTGGATGGCTTATTTGAGTGAGGAGCAATCAATGACTCTGATCTATGTGACTCATTATGTTGAAGAAATAACGGATATTTATCATAATATGTTGTTGTTGAGGCAGGGAAAAGTATATTTTAACGGTAAAATTGATGATGGATCAAAAAATAAAATACTAAATCAATATTTTGATGTGAGACATGAAGAATGTAAAAGGGAGGCGAACCGTTATGCAGGAAACTGATCACGATTCCTTATGCGCAGTCATGGTTGATTTACTGATGCAACTAGGCTACTACAATGAAGAATTTGTATTTTTTGGGTTTGCGTACCTTGAAAGTAGAACAAGAAAATACTATGTGACGGCAGATGGGAATAAGGCGTATTCTTACAATAAAAAATGTATTGAAAATGGCTGCAGTGTAACCCCAGTAGAAAAATACTTTAAATGGTGTAAGATCGAACCTGGGCAAAGAAATAAAATCAAACAACAGTCTAAAATTGAATTTGCGAGTCGGCTGCAAACTCAATATAGTAAGGACTTTTTGGAGATTCTGGAAGAAGTTTTTAATGAGAATGCGAATAACACTGCACTTCCAATCATTGAACAATTGAAACATGAATTAAATGGCAGTTTTGATGTCGATGGGCTTAATTTATTTAAAGGTATTGTTGATATGGCCTACGATGCAAAACGTATTCGATTAATGGAATATATGAAGTATAAATCTTGGATTGATTTACAGTTAACCTTGAATTTGCCGGAAAAACAAGCAGGTTCACAAAAAAAGGTATTTACAGGTTTTATGTACTTAAATGAAAATCATGAGAAAAAATACTATTTTAATGCCGTGCCTTTCTTAACCCAAGAACGAAAAAGTGAGTTAAAGAGAAAAGGGCAATTTACGTTTCCTATATTTCAGAAGGATTATTATTGCAAGGATTTGAATGCGATATATACAGCACAACATGCGTTTGAAGAATGTTTGAAAAACAGATGCAACGATAATTATATAGGTATTGTAAAAGCCATCATGCAAAAGGATACCACTGTTGATAAAGATTATTTTGCAAAAAAATTGCAAGAAATGCCTAATATGACAGCGGCAGAAAAAGAGGTCATGAATTATTACTGGTCAGAACTTTCAGGTGAGATGTTATTTAGGATTGTCTAAGATGGGATTGGCATATAAAAACTTGGCGGTTGTTCTGCCAAGTTTTTTATTTTGATATGTAATTGTATCATACTTTATTGAGGGGGCGTAATCAGAAGGAGGTGTTGACGGCGGCTGGTGGTCGCGTTATACTGGTCTGGTAACATCCATAGGGGAGGCCATCATGACCTGAGAGGAAGCGCTCGGCGCTTCGACCCATTGAACCTGTCGGATAATGCCGTCGTAGGAATCATATTTGTCACACGTGCCGCGTCATATAGCAAATATGAGGCGGCTTTTTTTGCACAAAGGAGGTGCAATCACGTGAAAAAAAGAGAATGGGGGACACCTGTTGCCGTGGCGGTGATCGTTATCGCGCTCTGGGAAGCCTGCGTACGCATCTTTGACGTGCCGCTCTACCTGCTGCCGGCGCCGTCGAAGATCGTCAGCGCCCTGGTGGCCAATCGTTCGGAGCTGCTTATGCACACCATCGTCACCCTCGAAGAAGCGGTGCTCGGGCTTTTGATCGCGCTGGCGTTGGGGATGCTCACAGCCATCCTCATGGACCGCTCGCGCACCTTTCGCCACAGCGTCTATCCGCATTTGGTCGTGACCCAGACCGTGCCGGTCATGGTGCTGGCGCCGCTGTTCAGCATATGGCTGGGCTTTGGCATGGCGCCAAAAGTGCTGATCGTCATCTTTATGTGTTATTTTCCGATCACCATTTCCTTCGCTGACGGCCTGGCGCAAGTCAGCCCCAAGCAGATCAACCTGCTCAAAAGCTTTCAGGCGTCCACCTGGCAGATCTACACCATGGTCAAGATTCCGTCTGCGGCGCCAAGCCTGTTTTCCGGGCTCAAGGTGGCCGCCACCTACTGTGTCGGCGGGGCCATCGTCGGCGAGTGGATTTCCTCGTCGGCCGGGCTCGGCTACTACATGCTGCGCGTTAAGAATGGCTACATGCTCGACAAGGTTTTTGCCACCGTGGTCATCGTCGTTGTCATCAGTCTGCTTTTGAATGGCTGTGTCAGCCTCGCCAAACATTGGCTCTGCCCCCATGGCAAACGCAAAGTCTAAAAGAACCCAAACCTAAAAAGGAGAGAAGAAGAATGAAAAAATTATTATCCATCGCCCTCATCGGTGCCCTCGTGCTCGGCATCACCGGCTGCCAAAGCGGCGGCGACACCAGCGCCAGCAGCGCTTCCGATGAAAACAGCAACCTCAAAGAAGTCACCCTCGTGTTGGACTATGTGCCAAACACCAACCACACCGGCATCTACGTCGCCCAGGAAAAAGGCTACTTCGAAGATGAAGGCCTCAAAGTCAACATCATCGAACCAGGCGACAACAACACCTCCGCAGCCCTCGTCGCTGCCGGCAAAGGCAACTTCGGCGTCAGCTACCAGGAAGACGTGACCTACGCCCGTGCTGCCGAAGAACCAATGCCAATCAAGGCCATTGCCACCATCATCCAGCACAACACCTCCGGCTTTGCTTCCCTCAAAGATTCCGGCATCGAATCACCAGCCGATTTTGAAGGCAAAACCTACGCCGGCTGGCAGTCCCCTAGTGAAGAAGCCGTCATCCAGGCTGTCATGAAAGCAGCCGGTGCCGATCCATCCACCCTCACCATCGTTGGTGCCGACGGCAGCGGCGTGTCCCAGCTCAACCACGGCATCGACCTCATCTGGGAATTCAAAGGCTGGGCCCTCACCCAGGCCGAAATGGAAGGCATGGAGTTCAACTACATGCCGCTCAATTCCCTCGACCCACGCCTCGACTACTATACCCCGCTCATCATCACCAACGAAGACATGATCAACAACGATCCAGAAACCGTGCAGGCCTTCATCAACGCGGTCAAGAAAGGCTATGAATACGCCATCGACAACCCGGATGAATCCGCCGAAATCCTTTCCACCTATGTACCGGAATATGACCTCGACTTCCTGAAGAAGAGCCAGGAATACCTCTCCCAGGAATACGCCAAAGATGCCACCTCCTGGGGCGTCATGAAAGACAGCGTCTGGGACGGCTACACCGAATTCATGGCTGAATATGGCCTCATCGACGAGGCCATCCCAGCCAGCGACCAGTACACCAACCAGTTCATCGAGCAATAACACAGAGATCAGGTGAGACCATGAAACTACACATCGAAGGGCTGTCTGCCGCCTACGACGGCCAGCCGATCTTGTCCGACGTGTCCTTCGACGTTGAAGAAGGCGCCTTTGTCAGCATTCTCGGCCCCAGCGGCTGCGGCAAAAGCACCATCCTCAACATCCTCGCCGGTGTCGTCACACCGCAGAGCGGCACCATCACCGTTGACGGCCAGCCGCTGCGCCAGCCTGGCGAACACTTCGCCTACATGCCCCAGGAAGACCTGCTCCTGCCCTGGAAAACCATCATGGACAATGTCTGCCTCTATGGCACCATCCACAAGCAGAAAGCCCAGGCCCGCGAAAAAGCCCAGGCGCTGTTTCCGGTCTTTGGCCTCCAGGGCTATGAACAGGCCTATCCGGACGAGCTCTCCGGCGGCATGCGCCAGCGCGCTGCGTTCCTGCGCACGGCCCTCTGCCATGCCGACATCCTGCTCCTCGACGAGCCCTTCGGCGCCCTCGACGTCATCACTCGCAGCGACATGCAGGATTGGCTCGCCACCATGCGCAGCCAGCTTGGCAAAACCACCCTGCTCGTGACCCACGACATCGACGAAGCCATCTACCTGTCCGACAAAATCCTCATCTTAAACGGCCGGCCGGCGTCCATCAAGCAGGAAATCGTGCTCACAGAACAGCCGCGCAGCCGCGAATGGCTCTACGCCCAGGGCGCGCTCCGCACCGACATCTACAAACTGCTGCGGGAGGCCAACAACCATGCGCAGTGACGCCCACAGCCATCTTTCGCCCTTTGCCGAAGAGCTGCTGGCAGCGGTGCCGGTGCGCACCGTGTTCAGCTGCGCCACGCCCGAGGAGTGTCAGCAGGCTGCGGCCCTCGCCGCGCGCCACGCCTATGTGCACCGCTCCTGCGGCATCCATCCCTGGTACGCCGCCGCCGACAGCTGGACCACCATGCTGCCCTGGCTGGAAGCGGCCGCCGTCATCGGCGAAATCGGCCTCGACAATGTCTGGTGCACGACCGACCTGGCCCTGCAGCGCCAGCTCTTTGAGCGTCAGCTCGCTTTTGCCTGCGCGCGGCAGCGGCCCGTCGTGCTCCACACCAAAGGCATGGAGGGAGAAGTGCTGGCGATGATCCGCCACTACCCCAACACTTACCACGTGCACTGGTATTCCTGCCGCGATTACCTCGACGACTACCTGGCCTTGGGCTGCTACATGAGCGTGGGCCCGTTCCCAAGCCTTGATCCGGCCGTGGCCGCTGTGGCGGCGCACACACCTGCCGACCGTCTGCTCATTGAAACGGACGGCATCGACGCCGTGCGCTGGGCCACAGGCGAGGACCGCGTCGACTATCTCCAGGCCCTTGATCGCATCGCTGAGGACATCGCCGCCCTGCGCGGCAGCAGTGCCGAGGCGGTGCAGGCTCAGGCCGACGCCAACCTGCAGCGCTTCCTGGCGCTCGGTGCTTGATCGTTTTCCCCGCTGGCTGCGGCGCCAGCGGGGATTTTTATGCGGTGAAACAGGCGCGGCAGAGACTTTGCAGAAAAAATTGAAAAAATTTTGCTAACACCCGTCCGCGCAAAGCCGGTCTGGGCGCGGCTTTGCGGGGCACTCATACTTTTTGGCCCCAAAAAGTATGATACCCAGATGTTTTTTTCTTTGGTATAATAAAGAATAATCATTCCTGCCAAAGGAGGCGGCACAGCCATGACCATGCATTCCTTCTGCGGCCTTGACAACGGGCGAGGCCGTGCCATCATC
>JAXJBF010000134.1:0-12185 GCA_036303105.1 Peptococcaceae bacterium
CCGACCTCATCGAAAGCGGAAAAGTTGACTACATCATCTCGACCTCCAAAAAAGGCCGTGACCCACAGCGCGATTCCGTTATTTTCCGCCGCAAAGCCGTCACTCTTGGCATTCCAACCATGACCGCCATCGACACTGCCGGCGCTCTCATCGACAGCATCACCAGTAACTACAACCAACACAACACCACGCTTGTTGATTTCAAGAATATGTAATAATAAAAAAGAAAGGGCCGTGGATCTGTTCAAATTTTGAACGGATCCACGGCCCTTTCTTTTTTCATTTAGACGTATTTACTAAATAATTTGCAGCACTAAAATATGCATTTGCCGCACTGTAACCAGCAGCTACTCCTGCATATTGCGCAGCCAATGCAGTGTTAGATTCTGTATCCTGCAAATGACTCAGTATTTTTTCATTTTGATCAATCATTTTCTGATTTTTTGCTTCAAGAACACGATTTTGAAATATTATCTGCTGATTTGAATCAATAAGCCCATCTAATTTTTCTAAAATCCTTTGAATACCATTCTCCATATGTTCATGCATTAAAGTTTCTTCCAGTGAGGCTTGAGACGATGACATATAATCATAAATGTAATACAAAGACTGTAGATTTCGATACTGATTAGGCAGTATATTCAAATTATAATTTGATTGCAATAACCTGCCAACTTTTTTATATTCCGACTCAAAATACTCTAGCCAATCCCTCCTTTCTTTTTCAAGTCTCTGACACACTTCTGCATTATCTTGTACTCGAGCCAATTCAATAGCGTTATGCAAAGCGGCTTCTCTTCTTTCCGCTTTATTATGTTTGCTATCTTTAAGCGCTCTATAAAGATTTTTCCAGCCCCACCAAGTGGCCTTTCCTGTTAGATAAATCGGAAAGCCGACGACAAGAAGCAATGTAAATTCAGATCTGATCAAAAAATACAATAACAGTGCTGTTGCGATGCCTGTTATTCCAAATACAGTACCGAAGAAAATTTTGTCTAATAATCCTGTGTATTCTTCAGGCATGCTCATACGATTCATAACGCTAAGTTCAGATATTTTACATTTATACATCACATCCTTTTCACTACTCATCTTCCAAATATTTCTTTTCGCAATTTCTAGGTCACGTAAATCTCTTAAATACAATACCATTGCATTTCTATCTATACTTTCCATTTTTCCCTCCAAACCTTTACTCAGCTAATCAATAAGCTCCAAGAAATCATTAACAATTCTTTTTCTCGAAAGAATTGTAATATGTTTACACTACAAATTGTAATATATTTTATCATTTCCTGTCAATCTATAATCTATTACAGATTGAGAGGTGCTTAAAGTTGCCAAATGAACCATTGAAAATTAAGAAGCGCGGAGAAGATGGTAGTAAGGTCATCAGTGTTCGAATTAAAAATGAAACACTTATAGAGCTGGATAGAATTGCATCAGAATCAAATTATTCAAGAAATGAAATTATTAATATTATCCTTAGCTACGGCATAAAAAATATTGAGATTGTTTAATCAAACTTTCTAAATAAAAAAGGAACGTTCGCTGTTGAAGTGAACGTTCCCTTTTTATTTTCCTATACCCTCAAACGAAATGTTTTTGGCGCATAGCGATAGACCAACACGCAGGCAATAATGCTATAGATGACACAAAAAGCGATGGTGATTGCGCCGAACAGCAATGTCGGCATATGCACCTGCATGAGTACATAACAAACAATATAGGTTGCAGAAACAACAATACGATAGGTGCCGCTCTTAATTTCTGTTCCCGCATTATAGGGCTGCAAAAGATAGTATATCGTCAGATAATGTATTGAAAAAAACATACTCATGCTGAGAATGGATACAATCAGGACCAAATAGTTCAACGGATTGTCGGTTCCTCCACTGGTGAAAAGAATCAGTGCCAACCCGCAGCCAATGACCAGCGCTGGTACTGCATTGATTTTCATAATTTCTCTCAAGCGAATCTGAAACAGACGCAATACATGAGCAGGCTGTTTAAAAAAGGAATAGGTTAAGAGGCTATGATCGCAATTCATAAATAAAGCTTGGGTAAATCCAGTACCACGATTAACAGCATACATAATAATCGCAAAATACGGAAGCCAATTCAATACCCATTCATTAAAGAACGGCTTGACTTCTGGCCGCAAAACAAACACCAGCTGCACCGCTGCGATCACACCAAGACAAACAAAAACAATTTTCTGTGTTGAACGCCAAAGGATTTTTTGATGACGTTTGATAAACAATTCATTAAGATACTCAAACCCTTTGCGTTTGCTGCTAATTGCAGCATCTGTTGAAATGCGCTGTTCATTTGCTTGTTTAATGATCCGTGTACGTGCAGCCTTATCCATCTGATCGGTTAAGCCATGCAAAAGTTCTTTGTTGACCACTGAATACTGTTGAAAGCCTAACACTTTCGTTGCCCCTGCGCACCCTAACAATAAACAAACCAAGAATGCCATCATAGATAGCTGAGATGGCAGCGCAATGCCAAGCACTGGCAAGCCATATGCCCCGATCAGCAGCAGTGCCATAACGATCCATTCATATTTTGACAAGTTGTTTTCATGGAACAAACGTCCCTGCTTCTCATAAACCCATAAATAACAAGCAGCAACAAACAATTTTAATCCAGCAATACAAAAAGGCAACATCAGACAGCACCAGAGCGCTACACCATTACTCAAGCCAAAAACGAGAGTAAATGGCATAAAGCCTACCACCACTTTAAGAATGAAATAAAAGTAATTGGTGATGGTGTATGCCCGTGCGTCCATACGCATAAGAATCATGGCGTAATATTTATCCTTCGATGGTGAAAAAAGCTTTGTATTTGTGAAACTGCCAATTATTGAAAGAAAAAGCAAAATATGAAGGAAAGACTGGTTACTTGGCAACTTTGTGTAAAGACCAGCCAGCAATGATACCATCAAAAAAAGATAGAGCGCCTTGCCGACAAATGTAGAAGCAATTTCCCACACTATCGATAAAATATTAGCAAAAATTTTAAAGCCTCGCACACGGTATACTGTTGCAGGGATCACTTTTTTGAGCAGTGGAATCTGTTTTAAAGAATACAGTATGCTGTTCACGCGATAAGTATTCTTCAATGAAAAAGAAATGGCCAGTGTTCTATTCATGGTCTTCCCCTTTCAATGCCGCAATAATTTTATCCTTTAGCGCGCCGCTGTCTAAATCCTCCTTATCAATCAAGGCCAATTCGCCATGATGAAGCAACACAATTTCATCACAGAGATTTAAAGCCAAGTCCATAATATGGGTTGAAAGAATGGTAATCCGATCTTGTTTCAACGAACGCAAAAGTTGCTTCATCTCTTCGGCAACCACAACATCCAACGATGTCAAAGGTTCATCCAGCAGCAACACCTTCGGCTGCGCAATGATATTAATCAGCATTTGCATTTTATTCTTCATGCCATGGGAGTAATCTTTCAAAAGCTTGTCACGATCTTCGGGCGCAATGCTCATCATGTCAAAATATTCATCAATACTTTTCATTGATTGGATAGATTGGGCATTGATATCCATGAAAAATCTTAAAAACTCCCGGCCTGTTAAAAACTCTGGTACCGCTGGTGTGGATAGCACATAGCCCACATCCTCCGCTGCCAGAGCACGGCGAATCCCTTCTTGCTCAAGATAAAAATCTCCGCCATCCACCTTCATATCACGGTTCAGACAATTAAACAAAGTGGTCTTACCTGCACCATTTCGCCCCAGCAAGCCATAAATTTTCCCTTCTTCAAACGTAAAGTTAATGTCTTTAAGAACAATTTTTTCTTCAAAACACTTTGATAAATGTTCGATTGTAAACGTCATTTCTATCCCCTCCATACAATGTTGCATTCATCATTAATGATTTTATAATTCCTTTTCCAATTTGATCATTTGATAGACGGCATAAAATTCCACAAAAAGATATACTGCAATCAACAACATGATCGCTGCAGTGTCAACCCCCATCAGCAAAAAACAAAATATCAACGTCGCAAACGTATAATTCATGACATTGAATGCGCGCGCACGGGCACGTTCACTGATGAGAATACGCCGTTCGTCGTTTTGTTCAATTTCAATCTGTAATTCCAATTCTGGATCACTGCGCAACACACGCTTACTGATAAGCTCCCCACTGCCCCAGCCAAATGCACCGCATCCTACCCCAATGCATACAAACGGCAGCACTTGCATCACTCCCTGCGCAGCAGGAAATCCTCGTAACAGAAAGAAACCGGTCAACAATAAAACAATCCCCATTACAGTGAACAGATAATATCGTTTCTTGTTACGCATCTGAATCTTCCTCCTCTTCATAAATAAAAATATCCTCAATGCTCATGCCAAAGTAGCGGGCAATTTTGAAAGCCAAAATAATCGATGGATTGTAGCGTCCTTTTTCTAATGAACTAATCGTCTGTCGTGACACTTTTAAAGCATGCGCCAGTTCTTCCTGGTGCAGTCCATGCGCCTTTCGAACTTCCTCCAAACGGTTCTTCATCGTTACCCTCCTTTCAAAACGTAAAGTATACTTTCCATCTTAGTCTCAGTATATGGGATGTACACCAATATGTCAAGTTTACTTTCCATTTCATTGCAAGAAAAAAGCGGCATCCTTAAAAGGATACCGCTTGGTCATCGCTTTTATTTAAAAATAGCTTCACTGGACAGATAGCGCATGCCTGTGTCTGGCAGGAGAACGGCGACACGTTTGCCTTCGTTTTCTTCGCGACCAGCCCATTCTAAAGCGCCAATGAGCGCAGCTGCAGAAGAAATGCCCATGAACAAACCTTCTACACGCGCCAGTTTGCCAACCATCTTTAAAGCAGCTTCATTGGTGACAGGAATGACTTCATCATAAATAGTGGTGTCAAGTGCATCTGGTACAAAGCCTGCACCAATGCCCTGCAGTGCATGAGGTCCTGCCTGTCCACCGCTGAGCACAGCAGACGCTGCTGGTTCAACGGCAATCACTTGAATGTTATCATTTTTTTCCTTGAGATAACGGCCAGTTCCGCTGATGCTGCCACCTGTGCCAACGCCTGCAACCAGTGCATCAATCTCACCATCCAACTGCTGCCACAATTCTGGGCCAGTGGTGGCGTAATGCGCTTGTGGGTTAGCAGGGTTTTCAAACTGACCTGCCACAATGGCATTATCCATGTCTGCTGCCAATTCATTGGCACGACGGATTGCTCCACTCATGCCTTCAGCGCCTGGTGTCAGCACCAGTTCCGCACCGTAAATCTGCATCAATTTGCGACGCTCCACGCTCATCGAATCTGGCATAACAATGATTACTTTATAGCCCAAATAGGCACCAAAGCCTGCCAAACCAATACCTGTGTTACCACTGGTTGGTTCAATGATGGTGCCACCAGGCGCCAAGTGGCCGTCTGCTTCTGCCTGACGAATCATCGCCAAAGCTACACGGTCCTTCATGCTGCCTGTTGGGTTGTATGTTTCAAGCTTCGCAAAGATGCGTGCGTCCACGCCCTCTGCTTCAGCCATTTTTGCCAGCTCTACCACAGGGGTATGACCGACCAATTCTGTAATATCATGGTAAACTTGCATGGTAAAATCCTCCTAGTTTTCAATCTTTTGTTCTATTATACGCGTTTCACCGCCTGAACGAAACGATTTTTTGCAAGATGCGGCCTCTTATCGTTTCTATAAAAAAGGCTTGAAATTCTCTACTTGCTATGATATTCTCAATATGAAAATAAAATACACAAGACACAATGGAGAACACCACCAAAAGGGCGTTTCTTTCGTTGTGTCTTTTTTTATGCAAAGGAGGATGACCATGCGCGTAAATGGAAAAGAGCAAGTGCTCGATGTCCCAATGAATCTGCAGGATTTTTTGTCCCAAGCAGGTTTTAACGTGCAGCGTGTTGTGGTGGAACGCAATGGCGCCATCATTACACGTGAGCACTTCGCCGATACCATGCTTGATGATGACGATCGGCTTGAAGTGGTGCAGTTTGTCGGAGGCGGTTGATATGCAGATTCACATTAACGACAAACTTGTCACAACCACCGCTTGCACTTATGCTGAATTAAAGCCTCACTATCAGCCAACTGCAGACACACTCCTTATTTCTGGCCGCAGCAAACCTTGGCAGACCCCTATCAATGATGGCGACGAAGCATTATTGCTTGACACCACCACCGCGCCAACGCCAGAGGTCTGGCGCGCCATCTACAATGCACGTTATGGGCGCACGATCATGGATAAGCTGCAAGCCGGCTATGTAGCAATCTGCGGTTTGGGCGGGCTTGGCTCACTGGTCGCTCTAGAGCTGGCACGTCTTGGTGTAGGCCGGCTTTTGCTGATCGACGGTGATACCGTTGACCCAACCAATCTGGCACGTCAACATTACACATTGGCACAAATTGGTCAAAAAAAAGCCGATGCCTTGGCAGACACCATTCGCGGCAGCGCTCCACTGACTCAGGTTGAGACCGCACCCGTCTGGCTCGCGGCATCCAATATACAATCGCTGCTCGGTGATTGCCCGTTTATTTGTGAATGCTTGGATCGGCCTGAGACCAAGGCCTTACTTACCAACACGGTGCTTTCCAGCCTCCCTCGCTCCATTTTAATTGGCGCTAGTGGTATGGCTGGCTACAGTTCCGGCAATACCATCACTGCAAAACAGGTGATGCCACGCTTTTATCTTGTCGGTGATGACATCAACGAAGGCGAAGAAGGCATTGGCCTTATGGCACCGCGTGTTGGCCTCTGCGCATCGGCGCAAGCGACACTTACTATGCGACTTTTACTCGGCGAAAACACGCCATGATAATTTTTCAATGCGAAAGGATGAATCAATCAATGAACGATCTTTTACATCTCGGCGGAAAAGACTTTACATCCCGCCTTATTCTCGGTTCTGGAAAATTTTCCTTGGACCTCATCAGTGCTGTTATTGAAGAAGGCGGCGGCGAAATTATCACGCTTGCACTGCGTCGTGCCAATCCAGATGGTGCCGAAGATATTCTGAATCATATTCCTGAAGGTGTCACCTTACTGCCAAACACATCCGGTGCACGCAACGCCGATGAAGCGGTGCGCATCGCAGAACTTTCCCGTGCTATGGGCTGTGGCAATTGGGTCAAGGTTGAAGTTATCAACGACAGCCGCTGGCTCCTGCCTGACAACGCTGAAACCGTTCGTGCAACAAAAATGTTGGCAGAGCGCGGCTTTGTGGTTCTACCATATATGTTCCCTGATCTCGACACTGCCAAAGCACTGGTTGATGCCGGCGCTGCCGCTGTAATGCCACTGGCTGCGCCAATTGGCACCAACCGTGGTCTTGTACATAAAGACAAAATTGCAGAGATCATTGCCAACATCGATTTGCCGATCATCGTTGATGCCGGTATTGGCAAGCCAAGTCAGGCTGCTGAAGCTATGGAAATGGGCGCTGATGCCATCATGTGCAACACTGCCATTGCAACAGCTGGAGACGTCCGCGCCATGGCTCGCGCGTTCCGTCTCGCCATTGAAGGCGGCCGCCTCGCTTATCTCGCAAAACCAGGCCGTGTTCTTACTGACAAAGCCAGCGCATCTAGCCCACTCACAGGATTTTTGGAGGATTAATCATGATTGCAGAAACTTGGGATGTAATGACCTATCGCGATGGTATGGATCAGCTTGATCCTACCACCCTTAACACCGTACTTGACGCTGTAAAGGACTACGATCCAACCAGCTACACCGCTGCCGATGTTGAAGCTGCTTTGGCGCATGATGAATGCACCCTCGATGACTTCAAAGCACTTCTTTCCCCAGCTGCCGAGCCTTATTTGGAGCAGATGGCTGCAAAAGCACAGGCCATCACGCGTGCACGCTTCGGCAACAGCATTCAGCTGTTCACACCGCTGTATATCGCCAACTACTGCGATAATGGCTGCATCTACTGTGGTTTCAACTGCTCCAACCATATTCAGCGCGGTGCGCTCAGCCACGATGAATTGATCAAGGAACTCGACACCATTGCTGCCACTGGCTTGCAGGAAATTCTCATTCTCACCGGCGAATCCCAGCGCATGAGCAGTGTTCAATGGATTGGCGAAGCCATTAAGCTCGCAGCAGAACGTTTCACCACTGTTGGCATTGAAATCTATCCTGCCAACATCAAAGACTACGAATACCTTCATGAATGCGGCGCCGACTTCGTCACTGTGTTCCAAGAAACGTACAATCCAGAGAAATACGCTGAAGTACATTTGCGCGGCAATAAACGCAGCCTTCCTTATCGCTTCTACGCACAAGAACGTGCACTCATGGGTGGCTTCCGTGGCGCAGGCTTTGGTGCTCTGCTCGGCTTGGCTGATGACTTCCGAAAAGATGCCTTCGCAACAGGGCTTCATATTGAACTGACCCAGCAGAAATTCCCAGAAGCTGATCTTGCCATTTCCGTTCCTCGCATTCGTCCATTTGTTAATGAAGATGAAAGCGATGCTCGCGAACATATTACAGACGCTGTTCATGAAACACAGCTTTTGCAAATTATGTGTGCACAGCGTATCTATCATCCGCAAATCAGCATGACCATCTCCACGCGCGAACGTCAAGGTTTCCGTGATTCTGCTGTTGCCATTTGTGCCACAAAGATCTCCGCTGGTGTCCATACGGATGTTGGCGGCCATACTGGCGCTTCGGATCAAACTGAGACCGATGCTCAATTTGATATCTCCGACCCACGCAGCGTTGATCAAGTGCATCAGGCTTTGCTTGACAATGGATTGCAGCCGGTTTACACCGACTACATCCATGTCGGATAAAGACGATGAAACTCATCTATGTCACAGAGCGTGCACGTATTCGCGGCAATGCGATCGATTATCTGACACGCCTGCTTGAGGGCCGTCCAGATGCTCTGCTAATTCGCGAGAAAGACCTCAACGATGATGCACTTTACGCCTTTGTCGAGCCTCTTGTCTCACTTGCAGCACGTTGCAATGTTCCTTTGATCCTTCGCGGTACTCCGGAGCAAGCACGTCAATTGGGCATCCGCCATTTGCAGCTCTCCTTCGCAGAAGCAACAAGCAAGTCCTTACCAAAAGGATTTGACAGCATTGGTGTCTCTGTTCACTCATTGGCTGAAGCTTTAACTGCGCAGCGTATTGGCGCTGACCGTGTGACTTACGGGCATATTTTCACATCACCGTGCAAACCAGGCCTTCCACCACGAGGCCTTGACGCACTTGATGAACTCGTTCGAGCCTGCAAAATTCCTGTCTATGCCATTGGCGGTATCACAAAGGATACCCTGCCCTTCTTACTCCCAATCAACCCGGCAGGCGCCTGTCTTATGAGCGCCAGCATGACAGATTCCAACCCGGAAACACTCACCACACGTCTCCGGAGCATTCTCGAACAAGCATAAAAAATCCCCACGACCGATTCACTAATCGATCGTGGGGATTATTTTATTTCTTTGTAGGAGGATCTTTTGGAAACAACAAACCAAACAAATAATATCTCTTTTTTTCAGGATCTTCTACCCGACGTAAGTAACGTTGGCCGAACAAAGATATCAGCCCCCATCCAACTAAAAACAATATGATGCAAGCCAATCCATTCCAATCCGCAAGCACATACAGTACAAGAAAACATATAATCGCCCAGATCGCAACAATCAGCAACACTTTGCAGGCTTTTTCGAAGTCCTCTTGGGAAACACCTTCTTTCTTGCTTTTATCCAAGGTGAAAACACGAAGAAACAGCGTATCAAGAATCATCAGCAAGGTTTCCATCAAAACGCCTCCCTACCACTGTACACGCGAAGTACCTTTAATTGATTACATAAACAGGAGCCACATTTTTCATTTATTATATACAATAATTGGGTTATGTGTAAAGCAATTGAACGACCTATCATACACTCTTAAAATTAATATTCACCATACAAAAAAAGCGCTCCTAAAATAGGAGCGCTTTGAAAGCAATTTATTACTCGTGAAATTACTTGCAGAACTGTTCGTCAGCCCAGGTCAGAACATCGTCAAGAATCTTCATAGCTTCACGAAGTTCTTCTTCAGTGATGATCAGTGGAGGGCAAACCTGAACAACGTTGTCACGGCCATAGGTGTAGAAGCCGTTTTCTTTCAACTTAGCGATAACAGAAGCCTGGTTAGGGTTGCCAAGTCCGTATTCATCGATTGGTTCCTTGGTTTCTTTGTTCTTAACAAGGTCAATTGCAGAGAAGAGACCGATGTAACGAACATCACCAACGCAAGCATGTTTTTCCTTCATTTCTTCGAGGATTTCGCCGAGTACTTTACCAACCTTCTTAACATTATCGAAGGTGTTGTTATCTTCAAAGAACTGCATGCCAGCATAACCAGCAGCGCAAGCGAGTGGATGACCCTGATAGGTCAAGCCGCAGCCAAGAACGTTTTCGTCGAAGTGGCTAGCAACTTTTTCGTTCATAACAACGCCACCGAGCTGTACATAACCGGAGTTAACGCCCTTAGCGAAGGAGATCATATCAGGAGATACGCCCCAGTTCTGGATAGCGAACCATTCGCCGGTACGACCGAAACCAGCCATAACTTCATCGCAGATCATGAAGATACCATACTTGTCGCAAAGTTCACGAATACCCTTCAGGTAACCTTCTGGATAAATGATAACGCCGTTAGCACCTACAACAGTTTCAAGGATAATAGCAGCGATCTTATCGTGACCTTCAGCAATGATGGTCTTTTCGAGCATCTTCAAATAGTAAGCAGTTTCAGCAGCTTCACTTTCGAAGTCGATTTCTTCACGATATGGGAATGGGCCATGGAAGTGAACAACGCCAGGAGCGTTACCACCGATTTCAGAGGAGAAACGACGGCCGTCACCAGACACGTTACCAGCAACGATGGTAGCACCGTGGTAGGAACGATACATGGACAGAATTTTGCCTTTACCGCTAGCCAAACGAGCCATCTTGATAGCGTTTTCGTTAGCATCAGCACCACCATTGGTGAAGAATACGCGGCTCATGCCTTCTGGAGCATGTTCAACAATCTTCTTAGCGAGAGCAGCACGGATGCCTACGGACTGACCAGGAGCGATGAAGCAGAGCTGTTCAGCCTGTTCTTTGATAGCATCGATGATGTACTGATTGTGGTGACCAGCATTCATGTTAACGAGCTGGGAGCTCATGTCATAGTACTTCTTACCGTTGTAATCCCAGAAATAGATACCTTCGGATTTTTCAACAGGGATAATCTTGGTCAGTTTTTTCTGAGCGGACCAGGAGTGTACATTGTACTTATGGTCCATTTCAAGAACTTCTTCACGAGTAAAGGTAGGCAGTTTGTAAGCCATTTAAAATTACTTCCTTTCAAATAATAATGGATTGTTATGTGGGTTTTGCTTTGAATATACGATCTGAACTGCATTTTTCAAAAGCCCTTCACTGCGAGAATAGGCATAAAATTCAAAACCCATTTTGCAGCCAAAAGAGCACATAATGCAGGGATCATTGGTACAAAACATGTAAGCATCGTCTTCAGCCATTGCAAAAAGAACATGCGCATCTCGCTCCGGACGAATGATCTTCATCTGACCACCCATTACAGAACGAATGTAAATCCACTCAATATCATGTTTTTCTGCTTCTGCACCTTCGACCCAAACATCAAAGCAATGATGATCCGGACCACCGACGATGGAATAACGAATGGAGTATTTTTCACAATCTCCAGGGAGCTTAGGCTCTACACTTTCCCAGTCTTGATCTGGAGCATCTCCACCGAGTACATCCCACAATATTTTGCCATTTTTCTTATTTTTGTAAAGAACTGGAATTGGCGAAAATGGTGTTGGAATACTGGTGTTTTTGCTTCTCGTAATGCTTACTTTTTTACGTGCAGTCTTCAAGTGTTACGCCTCCAAATTTTGCAAAATAACGGCCACCATATTCACGCCTGTAAATATGGTGGCCGAAAGACGTCACCCTATAGGCCTGACGCTATTTCATTAAAATTAAAGATCAAAATTAGTCGTTGAAGTGCTTAGCATCGAGATGTTCGTATCTTGGCAAGAAACGAGTTGGCAGATGCAGAGCGTCTTTACGGAATGGAGGAGCCAGCTTGGTGCCGTCAACACGTGCTTCAACAACGACTGGCTTGGTCATGGAG
>JAXJBF010000135.1:0-65028 GCA_036303105.1 Peptococcaceae bacterium
CGGACGCTGTCCTTTTTTATGCATGCTTAAAATTCGATGACATAACGGCCCATGTTTTTGCCTTTTGGGTCACGGAAAATATCAAAGACACGGTTGATGTCGCCCAGTTCGATGCGTTCCAAAATCAGGCTGTCCAGATCATACTTGCCGTCCAGATAAAGCTGCGCAATGCGTGGAAAATCATTGAATGGGTTCACATCGCCATAGAAACTGCCCTTGAGCACCTTGCCCATGCGATGGAAGCTGCCAGCCGGCAGAACCAATTCCCCATCAGCTGGGTATGCACCAATAACAACGGTTGTGGAGCCTCTGCGGCCACTTTGCCAAGCAATCGAGCCAACCTTCGTATTGCCCGTGCAATCGATGACGTATTCAGCACCCAGACCATCGGTCAATTCCCGAATGGCAGCAGGTACGTCTTCCACCGTGCCGGTGTTGATGGTATCGGTTGCGCCAAATCGCAGGGCATCATCCAGGTTATCTTGCTTGATGTCGCAGGCAATGATCTTGCTTGCACCAGCAATGCGTGCGCCTTGAATGGCATTGGCACCAACGCCGCCGATGCCAAAGATGGCCACTGAAGAACCTGGTGTAACCTGAGCAGCGCGTACACTGGCGCCATACCCTGTTGCCACGCCGCAGCCGATCATGCAGGCCTGGGCCATTGGCATTTCGTCAGGGATCTTGATGCAGCTCATCTCTGGTACAACGGTGTATTCTGCAAAGGTAGAGAGCAGGGATGAATGATAGCAAGTTTCGCCATCCAGCGTCATACGAGTGGTGCCATCCATCAAGGTGCCACCGAACATTGGGCCGAACGCTGATTCACACAGATGCACCTTGCCTGTGCGGCAGTATGCGCAAGTGCCGCAGTAAGGCACCCAGCTCAAAGTCACATGGTCACCTGGTTTACAGGTGCTGACGTTTGGCCCAACGGCGACAACCACACCAGCACCTTCGTGACCAAGAACCTGCGGAATTGGGGTGGTAGGGTCTTCCAGGGTGTTCAGATCACTGTGACACACAGCCGTTGCCTTGATCTGCACCAGCACTTCATTTGCCTTTGGTTCAGCCAATTCTACCTCACGGATTTCCAGAGGTTGTCCTACACCAGTCATTACAGCAGCTTTCATTTTCATAACAATCCGCCTCCTATGCGTTTTATTCTCTTTCTGCAAATACTATGGATTAATAAGCGATCCAGATGGATTTTCTCTTCGTATACAAATCAAGGGAAAGGTTGCCGCATTCCATGCCCCAGCCACTTTCCTTATAACCACCGAATGGGCTGGTGTGTTCATAGCAGCCATATTTGTTGATAAAGATCTGGCCTGCCTTGAGCGCCTTGGAAACACGCTGGGTGCGCGCAACATCATTGGTCCAGAACCCTGCACCCAAACCATATGGGCTGTCGTTGGCAATGGCGATGGCTTCTTCTTCGGTGTCAAATGGGATAACCGTCAGCACTGGGCCAAAAATTTCTTCTCGTGCAATGCGCATTTGGTTGTTGCAATCGACAAAAATGGTTGGATTGATAAAATATCCGTTGGCATTGCTGCCTTCCACATTGCGGTCGCCACCGCAGAGCAGCCGTCCGCCTTCGTTCTTGCCGATCTCAATGTAGCGCATGATCGATTCAAAATGTTCCTTGGAAACCTGCGCGCCCTGGTTGGTCGTTGGATCGAATGGATCGCCAACCTTCCAGGTTTTGGCGCGTTCTGCCAAGCCTTCTAATACCCGATCATAAATGGAACGCTGTACCAATAAGCGTGTTGGTTCTGAACATTTTTCACCCTTACCAGAAAACATTGCCACAAAGGATCGTTCAATGGCCCAATCTAAATCTGGTGCATCTTCAAAGATGATGTTTGGCGATTTACCGCCCAATTCAAGGCTCAGTGTTTTCAGATTGGAATCTGCTGAATCATGTACCAGCTGACGTCCGACGGCTGTGCTGCCTGTGAAGGCCACCTTATCGACGAGCGGATGACGGGTGATGTATGAGCCTACAGAGCCCTTGCCGAGGATCAGGTTCAGCACCCCTGCTGGCAAAAGCCCGGATTCATCAAAGATTTCAAATAAACGGATCAGAGAGAACGACGTCACACTGGATGGCTTAATAACCACGGTATTGCGCATCGCCAGCGCCGGTGCCAACTTATAGCCGGTCATATCCATTGGATAGTTCCATGGGATGATCTGTCCGCACACACCAACAGGTTCACGAACGGTATACGACATAAAGTTCCCCATGACCGGGTTCACGTCGCCATAGTACTTATCGCACCAGCCAGAATAATAATCAAAGAAATCGGCAACATTCACAACGTCTTCGCAGCCTTCCTGGAAGGTTTTGCCGTTGTCCAGCGTCTCCAGGGTTGCCAATTCTTCCACATGCTCGCGAATCAACGCCGACAGCTTGCGCATGATGACGCCGCGCTCTTTGTGGGTGATGTCCGACGTCCATGGGCCATGATCAAATGCCTCACGCGCTGCCGCCACGGCACGGTCCACGTCTTCTTCGTTGGCGCAGCGGAACTGACCGATGACCTGTCCTGTCGCCGGATTGACAGATTCCTTCAATTCGCCGGAACCTTCGACCCATTGACCGCCAATATAAATAGATTTAACATCCTTCAGCCACTCTTGCGCCCATTCCCGTTTTGGTTGATAATTGCTCATGATTGTTTTCCTCACTTTCTTATAATCCTTGCTCAGATGCGGACTGTTTCAGATCTTCTACAACAGCCGCCAAGCCTTTTTCTTTGATACGCTGTGACAAATATACATAACCATAGGTTTCTTTTGCTTCAACAATCTGCGGAATGCTGCTGGCCGCATAGCGGCGGCACACCGCTTCATCAAGGGTGATGCCATCCAGACAATGGATACGCATTTTTTCCATTGCCCGCGTCAGCATCATCATATTATCCATCAGCAGGAAACCCATCATTTCTTCCCAGAGATTAATATGAATCTCTCCCTGGCCGACTGCCTGCTGAATGGTGTGATCGTGCCCTTCAACAAGGAAGGCACATTGAATCATCATTTCTGGCAGCACCGGGTTGACCTTGCCTGGGAAAAAGGAAGAGCCTGCTTGGACCGCTGGCAGATGAAGCTCGCCCAGCCCTGTTTCCGGGCCTGAAGAAAGCACACGCAGGTCGCGCGAAAACTTTGCCAGAATCTGCGCCAAGCGCATCACCGCACTGGAAACCTCAGCCAGATCATCCGGATACTGTGCCGCATCCAGCAGGCTTTCCCGCCAGCACACCGACACGCCTGTGATTTCTTGCAGCGCCTGCAAAATCTCTGAACGATACGCTGCCGGAGCACCTGTGCCGGTACCGACGACAGTGCCGCCTAAATTGACCTGCACGAGCATGTCCTGTAAATGTGCCAATGTGCGCCGCTGTCTTTGCAGTGCATGAGCGGTGCCGTCAAAAAGTGCACCGGCCGAAATTTTTAAGCCATCTTGCCAACAGGTGCGCGCTATGGTTGGAATCTTCTGAAATTTTTCCGCAAATAAAAGAAGATGGTGTTCCCAGCGCTCACATTCTTCGTCCAAGTCCGCCAACATCTGGCGCACGGTCAAGCGCAATGTCGTGTGGCAAACATCCGACGTCGACTGTGACAAGTTCACATCATTGACCGGATGCACTGCCTCGCCGGCCAAAGCGGCAATGACCTCGTTGAGGTTCATGTTGATGCCGATTCCGCCGCCGCCATGGTAAACATCCACAGGGAACTGCTCAAGATGCGCGCCTGTGTGTAACACACGGCAGGCTTTATCAATGGCCAGCGCCCGCTCCTGTGACAACAGCCCTGCACGCTGATTTGCCAACGCACAGGCGGCTTTCACACATGCCGCCATACGGATGTACTGCGGAAAGTTGGACAATGGAACACCGGAAAACGACATATTTTCCAGGGTGCGTTTGGTCTGTTCACCATACAAGATATCTTCTGATCGTTCTTCTTTCACCACACGTCATTCACTCCCTTGCTGGATTCTGATTGTCGAACCTTCATACCTGTTTTTTCACAATGCGTTCATATTGTGAATATATATTTTGTAATGTGAACTATCTTGACGTCATTTTATGCGATATTCTATTTATTGTCAATATTCAAACTATTTAATTCTTTTTTTCACGATCCTTTAGCACCCTGTCACAGAATCAAACGATCGTTCCGAATGGTTTTGCCATCTATATTTCTTGTTTAAAGGTTTATTTTATTTGTTTTCTATCTAATTATTTTTCTCTCATTTTTTTCATCATCATTTAGTGGACGAAAAAAACCAAACCGTATATGCGCATAATTTCACATAATCATCTGCTGCTATACAATGTTTTCTTGAGTTTTATGTTTTTCGTTAGTTTATCTTTTTTAATTTCATGCTATTAAATATTTTTCATAACGTTTAACGCCCATTATCATGCCTTATACCAATGATTCACGGCCTGTCGTAAAACATCCTCTTTCATTACCTGCACACAAAAAGGCAGACCGTGACGGTCTGCCTTTTTCTGCATGCATCGGCAATTTATGGCGTTTCTTCCGCTTCTTCCTGCGGCGCAACTTGTTGGAGCAGGTCTTCGGCGCTGATGCCGTAAAGTTTGGCGAGAGCGAGCAGGTTCGACGTTGAGGGATCGGCGACGCCGTTTTCCCATTTGCTCACAGCCTGGCGGCTGACGCCGAGGCTTTCGGCGACGAATTCCTGTGTCATTTTGCAGCGTGTGCGTTCGGCACGCAGCACTTCGCCCAGAGAATGGCGGATTTCCTTCTTTTCCTCGCGCACCTCCTTGCTGCCGATGTATTTCTTCAGCGCTTTGACAATGAGAATGAAAAGATAAACAACCGCGCCAAGCACTGCCAACTCAGCGAGCAGCCAGAGCAAGGCAACAAAAATACCAACGGTGGTCATCGCCATAGCTATCATCCTTTCTGTGTATTTCTTGCTTTCATTCTAACGAAAAACACTGGTTGCCACCATCACCTTTCGCGCAACTTTAGGGCGCATCGTGGTATTTCACCGGTCGTAACAAAAAAAGAAGGTTCCACAAAAGCCAACGCCAGATAAGGAAGTGTTTATGTAAGGGGTACGGTGTAACTCAGGAAAATGGGTTACACCGTACCTTTTGTTATGCTACAAAGCGGAAGTCCTGCGGGTTTTCCCGTATTTCCTTCATCATAGCAAGAATTTCCTGGTCGGTGGGAATGTCTATCATTCCCACCGCCGTGAAGTAAATATCCACTTTCACATAACAGTGACCGCTTGACTTATCGTTGTTGTGAACCTCAATACGCTCAATCAGTGAGTTTACAAGCGTTGGGGTAAGCTCCGTAATATCCGTCATTGTACGAAGCGCTTTTTCGTTGCCGTCATGCGCTCATAGGCTCTTTTGGCGTTGCAGTTGATACCGCTGACATACATACGCTCATCGGTCTTTTTATCATTGGAAACATACTGCAAGGCGGCGTAAAGATCGCTGTCCACATACCTTTTGTCGATGGTTTTATCGGGATTTTCCGCATAGTCGATCACTTCCTTCAGCCTGCTTTTCACAGGCCAACAGCCGGTAGTTGCCACATCATACCACCAACCTTTCACGCTTGGGCAGTATCAATTCTTCGGTAATACTATCAATAAGTGCGACAATTTTTTCTTCCGTGTCCACTGAGATTTTGCCTTCGCATACCACACAAAGTGCATCTAATTTATCATTGAAAGAGAAAAACACTTCAGGCAAAACGGCTCTCGGCATATATCCCAAAGCACGCTGGCGGAGATATTCCGATACGCTCAGACCGCACTTTTCGGCGTTATGCTTAATCAGTTTTTTCTCTTTTTCGCTGACACGGATAAATAGATTTTTGTTCTTTATTTCATTCATACAACATCAGTCCTTTCCTTGAATTCGGGGTATTAGGGGCGGCAGTCCCTAAAGTGAAATCGGCTTTCAAAGCCGATTGGGGTGGAAACTGTCAATACAGTTTCCCTGCTTGTTACGGTATGAGACATCTAAGCTGTCCTTTTCGTGGGCGTTTTGCCGGTCTGTTTGAATGTCGTTTTTCTATCCCTGCCCCGGAGTCTTACCGCAGCGTCGTTTCGCTCTCACTGTTCACACAAGAGGTCTTGGCAAAATCATATCCCATCCAGCCGCTCATTCAGTTGTAACCGGCTTTCGGGCAACAAAAAAAGCCGGCACACAAATGCGTACCGACTTCCCGCAAAAAGGATAGACTTCTCCCTTGCGGTGGCGGCTTCACATTCATGTAACCGGCTTTGAAATTCAAAGTCGAAACTGTCCTTTACGCTTTTCCGACTGCCGACAGTTCAAGGCAATTCAGAAGCGGTGATGTTTTCGCTTAGCACACTACTGGCATTGTCCGGCTCTCAGCCGTCATCCCAAATCTGTGAAGAAAGCTATTCAGTTGTAGTCCTTGTTAAGGTGAATTTTGTTATACACTATAGAACAAATGTTTGTCAATACTTTCCGAATAAGTTCTTGAATATTTTTCAGGAATATGGGAATACTATTCGATTTGGACAAAAACCGATGAACTGTAGTTGTTTTCTCGTTCATCGGCTTTGTATTTATGGATTTGGCTTACTGACAACTTTAACTTGAAAATTTTGCACATCAATCAAAGTTTCTTGTTTGCATTTCGGACAGTAAATCGGAAAGTTCTTTATTTTTGTATCTTCCCGTACTTTTTCGTGCGTTTTTCTCCCGCAGACAGGACAGAGTATCCATTCTGTTTTTGTACCCATAAACATATATCCCTCTTATTATAAATCGTCCAATACTGCGGCAATATCGCTGTTGATACAAACAGATTGCTTTTCGATTTCCTGAGGACAAAACGCCTCGCCGTAATTGATACAAGCGTAAGTGGCATTCGGGTTTTTAGCTGTCATCTTCCAGAAAGGATATTTAATAATAACCGGCGTATTAGCGCCTACGCCAAGCTCCAGAAACAGAATATGCGAATTCTTGTGGCGGCAGATAAAATCATCGTAACGACTGGAAGCAGCATACCAGCCTTTATCCTGAACAAAGGTCATATCGCTGCGTAGGTTCATTGTCATCGGTGCTCCGCATACCGGACATTTAGGGATTAACTCTGTGGGGATTTTCATATCCTTTTGTTGGGCGACCATTTGACGGACAGATTTTTCATTGTCATAGGTTTTTTGATGGCAGGGCTTAGAGCATTGCCAAAGTCCGTAATCCCCCTGCGTATAGAACAGCCGCTTTTTATCAAAACCGGCAAGCTGAAACTGATGATCCACATTGGTGGTAAGCACAAAATAATCCTTATCTTTTATCAGCATCAACAAGTCGGCATAGGGCTTTCCAACACCGACATCATAGCGATTTACAAAAATATGCCGCGACCACCACGCCCAATATTCCTCCAAGGTGTCATAGGGATAAAAACCGCCGGAATAAATATCCCGGATTCCGTATTTCTTATAGAAGTCTGAAAAATATCGTTCAAACCGTTCGCCATCATAGGTAAATCCTGCCGAAGTGGACATTCCCGCACCAGCGCCGACTACAATAGCGTCGGCCGTTTCAATCTCATTTTTCAGTTTTTTAATTTGCCCCGAGTAATTCTCGATAGATTTTGTAGTCAATATCCTTGAAAACATTAAAAATCACCTCAATTTCGCTGTGTGTTTGGGATTTGAAATCTTTTACGGTCTGAACAGCAATTTCTGCCGCCTTATCATTTGGGAAATGGAACTCACCCGTAGAAATACAGCAGAATGCAATACTCTTTACCCCGTTTTGCTCCGCCAGCTCCAAGCAGGAGCGATAGCAGGACGCAAGTGCATTTTTATCGCTCTTTGTAACCTGTTCCCCAATAATCGGACCGACTGTGTGAATTACATACCGGCAGGGCAGATTAAAAGCAGGGGTAATTTTTGCTTTGCCCGTTTCTTCTTCGTGTCCCTGCTTTCTCATCAATTCTGCACAAGCCAGACGAAGCTGCACACCTGCAAAAGTGTGAATGGCATTGTCAATGCAGCCGTGATTCGGGTAAAAGCAGCCGAGCATTTGGCTGTTCGCCGCATTCACAATAGCGCCGCACGCCAGCGTAGTAATATCGCCCTGCCAAAGATACAATCCCTGTTGGATCGCTTGTAAATCGGTAAGTCTCGTAACTCTTTTTCTATGTATCTCCTCTTGCAAATAGGCATTCTGTACATCTAAAAATGCGTCATTGACAGGCAAGGGCATACGGATATTGAAAAGAGCGCGCAACAGGACTTTTTGTTCCTGCCCACTCGGTGGAATTTCGATTTTGGAATACTTTGGCTGCTCTTTTAACAGCTCCTGTATAAGAAATAATCTTCTTTCTATTTGTGTCATATTATCCTCTCTTTACGATCGCACGCATAGGACAGATTTCAAAACAGTTTCCGCAGTGCAGACAGTGATTCTGATTGATTACAACGGGCTTCACACTAATGTCAATACATTTTTGCGGGCATTTAGAGTAACATAATTTGCAACCGATACATTTATCGGTTACATAATAACCCTCTTGAACTTCTTCTCTGCCGCCAAAAGCAAAATTGGCACGTTCGATTGGTTTTTTAGAAAGGTCGAACCATTCTCCGGTTCCCTCGTACAGTTGAAAAACTCGAATTGCGCTGCGAGATTCTTCCGTGGGATAAATCTCATACATATAGGTGTTTTTATCAAACAGAGCTTTGGTATACTGCGTGTTCAGCTCCCGTACCTTACCACGCAGAGAAACTGCTGCGCTGGTCATGGTATTTTCACCTTTTATGCCAGTCAGGGAAATATAACCTTGCTTTTTCAACCGTTTATAAAAGCTCTTTCCCTGTGCTGTGAGAAAGTATAAGCTGCTCTCATCGCTATCCATTATATCGATGGCACAAGTAACCGGCAGCCCTTGTTCATCCATCGTAGCAACAACAGTCGTATGAATTTCACGTGCGATGAATCGCAGGTAATCTTTTGCTTCCATAAAAGATTCCTCCTATTTGATACCCTTTAGAATGGGTGTAAGTTTTTTATAAATCAACATGGTAAAGACACTGATCGCAAGCCCTTTGAGCAAATTGAACGGGAAAGCGTTGTACAGCACTACATCGAGTTTGGTTTTGATAAAGGGGATAAATACGCCAAACGAGGCAATTACCTGATCCAGCGGCATAAACTGTTCAAACATCGATAAAAGAACAAAGTAATTCATTATAGCAGACATAATCCCCTATTACACCGATTGTTGGGCCGAATGCAAATGCGCCAATCAGTGCTGGAAAATCCGACAAATCCATCTTTGCAAAGGACGGAGACAGTGGAACAGGACATTCAATAAAAGCAAGAACAAAAGATACAGCGGAAAGCATAGCCGTCATAGCCAGTGTTCGTGCATTGAAAATATTGGTTCTTTTTTGGGATATTGATTTAGATTGCGTGAACATCATTTCATTCTCCTAACGAGATATGAATGGAATTAAGAGAATCCCCGCAGATACCATCTGCTGTTACAGTTGGTCTGCGGGGAACCCTTTTCATATCTTCTTTCATCCGGACTTTACCGTCGGTAACGGAATCACACCGTTTCGGCCGCTTTGCGGTTCGCAGACTTTACTGCCGGTCAGGAATTTCACCATGCCCCGAAGATAAATGGTAACCTACGAGATTAGAATGAGTATTCTCTGGGCGGGTTGCCGGAAAAATCGGCAATAACAGCTTTGGCGTCGGCCAGATAGAACACCTCAAAAACTGGGTTGTCAGCGGTCTGGTAATTTCCCTTTACAATCGGGTTTTTAAGAGCCGCTTCCTTGATGGCCTTATCGTCCACGAAGGTTGCCTTGCCGCTGATACGAATCCACTCATAGGAAGGAGAGGAAATACAGATTTCCACATACGGATTCTCCTGCATATCCTTATAAACATCTTTCTGATTGCCGGTATTGAACCAGAGCTTTCCGTCCTTTTCAAAGCTGAACATAAACGGGCGGCATTTGGCCTTTCCGTCACGACCTACGGTTGCGAGATACTGTACGGGGTTTGCCTCTAAAAATTTGGATACTTCTGACATGGTGAATGTCCTCCTTTAATGATATGAATTTACTGCTTTTAGAAAGCAGTAAAATGCGTGTTGATTACTTTCTGACAACGCTGATACGCTGCTGAATATGATTTCCTTTGGTAATTTCATCGACCATAGCGATCGCATAGTCTGCATAGCTGATAATGCTTTCACCGCGGCTGTTCAACGTGAGTTCCTCGCCTGCGAGAATGTACTCGCCGGTTCTCTCGCCATCAGCTTGGAAATCTCCAGCAGGGCTGATAAATGTCCACTGTACATCGTTTCTCTTACGCAGTTCCTCAAGCGCCTTGCCCTGTGCTTTCGCAAGCGGCAAAAACTGCGGCGGGAAATCCGGACCATCGGATACAACGGCGGTATGCTCCGGGTTGACATACAGGCTGCCTGCGCCGCCTACAACCACCAAGCGAATCTTTTTGCCGGAAAGGATATCGCAGAGGTGCATCAGGGACTTGGTGTGATTGGGGAGTTCTTCCTCCGCCCAAGCGCCGAAAGCGTCCACAACGACATCAAAGCCTTCCAAATCTGCTGTAGTCAGATCAAACAAATCCTTGCAGATATATTTTTCTGCTGCCGATTCATTCTTGCCCTTTGCAATCGCCGTTACATCCAGCCCTCTGTCGATAGCTTCTTTCACGACTAACCTGCCAACTCTGCCATTTGCACAAACTACTGCCACTTTCATTTCGAATACCTCCAGTAAATTATTTTTGTTGTAAGCCTCTCGATTACAACCGAATTATAGCACGGCATCGTTGTAATGTAAATGCTTACAACGAAATTTTTTAAAAAAATTTTTCCACCTGCCGTCACGATGTAATCGTTTACATTACACCGAATTTTGCTTATAATGATACCGATAGAAATGTGAGGTGGCTTATATGCAATTTTCTTCAAGACTCCCGGTTGCCGTACATATATTGCTGGCAATCGTTGAATTTGAGGGCAAGGAAAAGACAACATCTACATTCCTTGCCGGAAGTGTCAATGTAAATCCCGTTATTATACGAAATACTTTGGGACAGTTGAAAACAGCCGGACTTGTTACGGTAAAAGCCGGAGAAGGGGGGGCGTCCCTTGCGAAAGATCCGAAGGACATCACTCTGATGGATATTTTTAATGCTGTCGAGAAAAAGGAAGCGCTATTCCATTTTCACGAAAATCCAAACCCGGAATGTCCCGTT
Source organism: Peptococcaceae bacterium (assembly GCA_036303105.1). GTDB lineage: Bacteria > Bacillota > Peptococcia > Peptococcales > Peptococcaceae > UMGS1590. The sequence goes on from JAXJBF010000135.1 coordinate 11,289, forward strand.
GGTAAAAATGTTCATGCCGTACTGGATTGCAGGTTGGCTGCTATACAGGAGACAATGCAGCGACAAATGAAATCTATTACCTTGCAAGATTTAATCAACGACATGGACGGTATGCTCGCACAGTAGTTTCTTTTTTGGCAAACTAAAATTGATTCTTGACGCTATATGGTATTGGTGCGAAGGATATAAGGCTTCCTTGAAATAAACGCAGGCTATCTCTATCTATCCGTATGTAAGAGTCGAAAATTAGAGGCTGAAACAGCTAGATTTTAAGCCGCTTTTAAGACATAAACTTTGAGGGGTAAGGTGTTGTACCTTACCCCTCAATTTTGCGTTTGAATGCATTACGGGTTTTATCGTGCGGCGTTCATTATAGTTTTGATTTATGCAAAAATCACTTCTGCATTCACGATTTCCGCAGCCGCTTCACGCAGCACATTCATCTTTCCAACCCACTTCATCGGATTTTTTGCCTTTAGCTGTTCGGTTATGCCCTCGCGCTCCGCCATCTGTTCCACCAGCCGAAGAAACATATCTTCCGCCTGCTCGTCAATATCTGCAAGATAACTGTTCAACTTGCCGCTTGTGAGCAGGTTGGTATAAAGCACCTTGCGGTGCTGTTGGAAATAGCGCAGGTGCCGCTGTCCCCATATCCCTATGGGCTTATTTTCTTCGGCGGGTAAAAGGAGATTCGGTAAGTAATAGTCACCTTGCCGTGTATAAGTGCCGCCCATCTGTTCAAGTATTGTCTTTTTCATAACCTTAAACCTCTGTGATTCTAATTTTGAATTTCTTAACAGGTGCATTGACTACTTTGATTAGAACATCATCTACTGCGTCCGTATATCTGCCTTCTGCCAGCAGATTGTTCCGCAGCGCATTAAGAGCATTTAATATTATTCTCCGTTCGTTTTCATCAATCGCTATGTAGTGTTTTGATTTCGCATATCCGTTTACTTCCTTCATCTACATTGTAGCAAGGAAGTTTTTGCTTGACGAATGTGCGATTTTATTTTTGGGCATAAAGAAAGACAGCGTAAAAAGCATTTCTGCCTTTTTCGCTGTCTTTCGCCTTTGCAACGCCCATAAGTTGTATTTTCAATATTTTATTCAAATTACTGCCTTATGTGGTGTTAGCAAAAGGCTTGCGCCTTTGAGCGGAACCTTGTTTAATTTTTTCACACGCCATAAAATTCCAGAAAGGTTTTCAGTTCAGCGGTTTGCGGTGTGTGCAGCAGCTTGTCTTTGCTGCCGTGTTCGAGCAGGCTGCCCTGGTGAATGTACCAGATTTGGTCGGCGACGCGCCGTGCCTGCTGGAGGCTGTGGGTGATGAGGATGAGCACACAGTGGGTCTGCTGCACGTAGTGCAGGATGAGCTGCTCTGAGAGCAAGGTGGTTTCAATATCCATGGCGGCAGTCGGCTCGTCGAGCACGACAACGCCGTAGTCTTTCATCATCAACCGCGCCAGTGCCATGCGCGCGGTTTCCCCGCCAGACAGGCGATGGGCTGGTTTGTCGGCGAGGTGATCAATGTGCAGCGCCTGCATCAGCTGCGCGGCTTTGGCCGCGTCTTTGCCATTGAGCAGCACATTGGCTTTGGTGCTCATGCGAAAGGCAAAGTTTTTCTGCGGCATGTAGCCGATGTCTGCCCCGGCGAGGACTTTCTTTTTCTGATCGGACTTGATGGTGCCGGTGAGCACCTTGGCCAAGGTCGATTTGCCGCAGCCGTTGGCGCCAATGACAGCATAGATGGTGCCAGGAGCAAGCGCCATGGCTGGAAAATCCAGGACGGTTCGGCCATCGTAGGTTTTCGTGAAGGCTTGACTATTCATCGGCTCATCCTCCTTTGGGCCAGCGTGAGAACAACGTTCACCAAGAGCGACACGCTCATGAGAATGATGCCCAGGGCGATGCCCAGCGAGAAATTCCCACGGTTGGTGTACTGCATGATCGCCGTGGTCATGACGTTGGTCTTCCAAGCGATGGCACCGCCGACCATGGAAACAGCACCAACTTCAGCGATGGCGCGCGCAAAGGCAAGCAGATAGACGGAAAAAATCTGGTAGACGCATTCGTTGGTCAGAAGCCAGAAGGTTTTCAGCCCGCCAAGCCGCAGCCCGCGCGCTGTTTCCCGCACTGCCGAAGCAATGCCGGATACGTAGGCCTCCATGTTGCCGACAACGATCGGTGTAATCAGCACCACCTGCGCCATGACCATGATTTTCACGGTGAACAGCAGCTGCATGTGACGAAATGGACCCACGCCTGAAAACAGCATGTAAAAAATCAGGCCGCAGACAACCGGCGGCATGCCCATCAAGGTGCGGTTGAGCACCAGCAGCACCCCACGCCCCGGAAACCGGCACGCCCCCAGCCAAACGCCAAGAGGCACGCCGATAAGCAGGGCAATGATGGAGCTTTGCACACTCATGATGCCCGTTACTGAAAGAATATTGATAAGCTCTGGATCCGCTGAAAGAATCAGTGCCAGCGCTTGTTCCAGCGCACTTCCCACGTTTCTGCCTCCTTTTCTAAAAAATCCCGTGGGTCTGCCCACGGGATTTATTGTACCCTATGCGCCCTGTTTGCAACAGAGGCAGTTCTTATTCAACCTGACCGCCGTTGGCCACGAAGGTGAGATAAGTAGCCTTATCGGTCAGAATGTACGCGCCCTTTTCTTCTGCCATGACAAGGCAAGCGCCCATGCCGGCGTTGGCAGAGGTATACCAGCTGGTGTAATCAGCGAAGGATGCTGGATCAGCGGTAATGCCGAGGTCGGCTGGCCAGAGGGAAAGTTCCTTGGTGTGGGTGCCGGATTCGTCGCCGCGGGAAATAAATGGATATTCCCCTTCAGCGATGGCTGCAAACGCATCCTTAACGGTGGCTGCATCGGCAACGCCTGCTGGGTCATCGGATGGACCGCAGAGCACGAAGTAGTTGTAGAGGAAGGAAAGACGTTCTGTATCAAAGCCGTCAACCACACGGGCATAGCCAGCGTTGACAAATTCTTCTTCCTGAGATTTTGAATGTACGAGGATCAGATCAGCGTTGCCGTTTTCAGCAGCAGCAATGGCCTGACCAGTACCAGCAGAAGTGACTTCAACAGTGTAGCCGTATTCATCTTCAAAGATCGGCAGGAGATAGTCGAGCAGACCAGAGTCGTTGACCGAAGTGGTCGTAGACAGACGAATGGTCTTGGTATCGTCGGTGGCTTTGGCAATGTCGCCACTGTACACTGGCGCGTTGTCTTCGCGATAGAAGAGGTATTCACCGTAGTCATCATAGCCATAGTTTGCAGCCAAATCCAGCGCTTCGTCGGTCAGCAGCCACTGAATCAGAGCGTCAGCACCAGCGGTGTTGATGGCAACATCAGAAACGGCATTGCCATTGGCATCCACAAATGGCGCATCTGGATTGACAGCGATCACGGTGTAGGTGTTCAGCATGTCATCGTCGGCTTCTTTGAGAATGGTGGTATCGACAACCACAGCATCCTTGTTGTCTGATTCCTGCGCAGCCGATGTTGCAGCGGTATCAGAGCTGTCGCTGGAATTGCCACAGCCAACCATACCCACTGCCAGCATCAGAACGAGCAGCAATGAAACGATTTTCTTCATTTTTCATTCCTCCAAAAATAAAAGTAGAATAAAAAAAGAACGGCCCCATCCAGCTCCAAAAAGGCACACTTCGCCTGTGTGTTCTTCTTGGCATTTGGAAAGAGGCTCGTCCACCGCTTTTCAAAAGGTATACAACGTCCACTGTCTCCAGGGTCGTCACTTTTTCTTAATAAAGCATAACACATCTACCTATACTTTTGAAGTAGGATTATTTTATACTAGTAATGAAGCTGTATTTCAAATAATAATAAGCTATAATAAACTAAAATCACATTTTGAGGTGAACAGTCATGCGATCGGAACAATTAGAGTATTTGAACGAAATTGCTCGTGCAAACTCTATAAATAAAGCAAGCAAGAATCTATGCATCTCGGCTCAAGCACTAAGTGCATCCATGAAAAATTTAGAAGAAGAACTAGAATTTCAAGTCCTAGATACAACCTACAAGGGAACACAATTAACAGAAAAAGGAGAAGAGTTGTTAGAGGCAGGTTTAGTTTTTTTGAATAAGATCTATGAATTGCGTGGCTATCGATCTGAACGAAGAAAAATTATCGGAAAAGTTGAGCTCTACTGCGTTCCGGGTGTAGTAGAAACCATTTTACCAAGTTTTTTTCTAGAGTTTCAAAACTACCACCCTAATGGTGAACTTGAACCTATAGCTATCAACTATCAAGAAATAATGAGCGGCTTATTACTTGAGGATTTTGAATACGCCTTTGTTTTTGCACCAATGATTAACGAACAAAGCATGATAAACTGGGAAGAACGCTTCTCTTTCACTCCATTAAAATCCATGAAATATTATTGTGCTATTAATAAAAACTTATATCTTGCGTCACAGAAAAGCATATCCATAAAAACCATGTTGGACTATGACATCATTGCTTATGAACCTGAAAGCTGCAAAATATTTTCAACCAGCCGCATCTATCATTATTTTAACCCCCAAAAAAAGATTCAATCTATAAAACATAAAGGAATTTTCAATAAAGTTCAAGCAAATAAAAAAGTTGTAAGTCTAACGACCTCATTAGATGGAACATTCTCAGATAATAAAAATGTTGCCTATATTCCACTTTCTGATAAAAACGTGCGTGCAAATTTTGGCTATATCAAATTAAAAGGCAAACAATTATCTACGCAGTCTCAAATGATGATTGACATGTTCCAAGAATTCTTACGAGTTCGTTAAAAGCTTTCTTATACATAGAATTTACTCTCTTAACTTTAAAGTACCAATTGTTGGCATCTCTGCAACAATTGGTACTTTTTATGCTTCAAGTAAAACTTGATAGGTCAAAACAACTCCGCAGACAAGTACTTATATGCAGCAAACGTTTCAAAGCTTATGATATGTATAAAGAGATGTGAATTAGCCGGCTATATAATAAATATTATCTATGAAAGAAGGGTGTATTGAAATGGAACAAACAAACAACACCGCATTACGTTACTATGCAAAGATCCTATTAATTGCTGTGTTAATGTTCGGTATTGGGTTTCTGCCATCTATCGGTGATATTACCCCATATGGAATGAAAATTTTAGGTATCTTTATAGGCTGTATTGTTGGTTGGGGATTTGGGTACCAATTCATTACAAGTATTTTCGCTCTCATTCTATTAAGTTTTCTTGGCGAAAATACGATTGATACCGTGTTAAGTGGGGCTTTTGGCAACGCAAGTTTGGTACTCGTTGTGTTCGCATTTTTATTCTGTTTCGGCATTGAAAAAACAGGCATTATGTCCTACGTTGCCAACTATATTCTATCAAGAAAGTTTACCTCTAAAGGTCCTTGGTTTATTTCCCTTGCATTTTGGATCGCCTGCTGTGTATGTTCTGCATTGATTACCAACTGTGTGCCGGTAATCATTCTCATGTGGGCCATGTTCTACGAAATTACAGAAAAAATGCATGTTCCACGAAATCATAAATGGGTACAAATAACAATGATTTTATTATGTGTAGTCGGATACACTGGAAGCGTTATCATGCCATACTCAGGGTGGCCAATTATGGCCTATGCATTGGCTGGCAGCGTGCTCGGAAATACAACAATCAATTTTGCTTCCCACACGATCTTAATGCTTGTGCTTAATGTTGCTATTATTGCAGTTTTATTTATCTTATGCCAGTTTTTACTCAGACGAAAATTAGAAATTACCGTTTCTGACAACCTAATTAGCAGCAAAAACTTGAAGATGGACAAAGCACAAAAATTAGGTGTATTTTATCTCGCGTTACTAGGTTTGGCTATTTTTCTACCAAACATTATCGACGCCTCTGTTCCAGGAATAAACATCTTATCTAGGTTATCGTCAGTTGGCTGTTTTGCTGTAATTTGCGTATTAATGTGCATTACAAGAGTTGACGGAAAACCATTAATGGATCCTGTTGAGTCAATGAAAAACATTCCTTGGTCATTATATTTTCTTTTACTGGCAGCATTGTTCTTAGCTTCCTTGATTTCTTCTCCAGAGACAGGAATTAGCGCAACCATCGTCAGCATACTCAATAGTATGTTAGGTGGTATCGGCGTGTTCGGTGTTATCGCGCTATTCGTTGCTTTTGGTTGCTTAATCACCAATGCTATAAATAACGTCGTATGTATGAATATTTTCATTCCTATTGGTGTTGCCACTATCGTCGGAATGAGCGGCAATCCTGCTGTATTGGTTGAATTGTTGCAAATGGTCCTTTACCTCGGTTTAATCCTTCCTAGCGGCAGTGCTGTTGGAGCATTAATGCATGGGAACACCGAGTGGTTGCAAACAAAATCCATTTATAAATACGCATTTCTTGGTTGTTTCGTTGTTGTTATAGTTTGCTTAGTAATTGGTATTCCATTAGGCAATCTATTATTTTAATAAATAATATTCTATAAGGAGTGAAGCTGTTATGAAACGAGAAGGGTATAACAACAAAATTCTGGTGCTTGGTATTGATGGAATGGATCCTAGATTAACTGAGAAATATGTTCATCAAGGTATCATGCCAAATACAAAAAAATTTATCGAAAAAGGTGCTTCTGGAAAAGGTCTGGTTTTACTCGGTGCCCATCCAACAATCACACCACCAATGTGGACCACTCTAGCAACAGGCGCTTATCCATCTACCCACGGAATCACAGATTTCTTTCTACAAGACGGAAACAACCTGGATTCAACTGCATATGGTCTGGATTCACGATTATGCAAAGCTGAACAAATGTGGAATGTACTGGCAGAAAGCGGAAAGAAAACCCTGGTTTGGCATTGGCCAGGTTCTAGCTGGCCACCAACCAGCGATAGTCCAAACCTGCACGTTGTCGACGGAACACAACCGGAAGGAGTCAACTGCGGAACCGCTGAGATTGAAAAAGATTTTATCCTTGTTGCCGATGTAAAGACAGAAGGTACCACCTATAAAGCCAAAGCTGTAGCTGGCTCGCATATTCCTTGCACGATTGATGATCTGGAAAAAGAAGATGAAAAAGCAAGTACTAGTAAGATTGGAAATGCAATTGCTGTTGGGGCAAAACCAAGCTCCATTATCATTCTCTCTCCAGACGAAGGCCAGGGTACAATGGGCAAAACTCCATACGACGTTGTTCTCTCTCCTATCAAACCAGCCAACGGTTGGGTAGATGCTCCTGAGGATGCATTGGAAATCACTGTTCTTTTCAGTAAAGGTATGATTCGTCGCGTTGGTCTGATCACCAAAAATGAAGAAGGAATTTATGATACAGTAAAACTTTATAAAAACAAGAAGTCTGAAGAACCTCTTGCCGTTCTTCCAAAAGGCGAATTTGTAAAAAATATTAAAGACGAAGCCATTCGTGATGATGAAAAATACGATGTTGTACGCAATATGCGTGTCCTTGACCTTGCAGAAGACGGCTCGCATCTCAAGCTCTGGGTTTCAACAGCCATCAATGTAAATGAGGATACTCTATGGTATCCAAGGGAACTCTATCAATTGGTTTATGAAAATTGCGGAGCAGCTGTAGCAGGATGTATGTTAGGCGGTTACGACGAACAACTTCTGAAAGAATGCATGGTTCCTCAATGGGAAGCTCAAGGCGAATGGGTGGCTGATAGTCTGAATTACTTAATTGATAACGAAGATTATGAAGCTGTATTCTCTCATTATCATAATGTAGACTTGCAAGGACACATGATCGTCAAATTTATGAAAAACAAAGGACAGGACATGCTGCCAGAACATGTGTATGCAGAATTGATGCAAATGGTCTATGAACAAACCGACCGATACATCGGGCGCTTCATGCACTACTTAGATGAAGGTTGGACCATCATGATCGTTTCTGACCACGCTCAAGCTTGCCCAGAATACGGACCAATGGCTATTGGTGAACCAGTTGGTGTCAATGTTCGTCTCATGGAAGAATTGGGTTATACTGCTGTCAAAAAAGATGAAAACGGAAATGATCTGCATGAAATCGACTGGGAAAACACAAAAGCAGTAGCAGTTCGCGGTAATCACATCTATATCAATTTGAAAGGAAGAAATCCTTATGGTATTGTAGACCCTGCAGATCAATATGAATTAGAAGAGCAAATCATGACAGATCTGTATAGTTACAAACACCCAGAAACCGGGAAACGCGTCATTGCATTGGCATTGCGAAATAAAGATGCTTTGCTACTCGGCCTGAGCGGAGACGGTTGCGGCGATATCATTTACTGGACTTCCGAAGGATATCATTTTGACCATGGTGATGCGTTGTCTACAACATTAGGCTATGCAGATACTTCGATTTCTCCAATTTTCATTGCTGCCGGCAAAGGCATCAAAGAAGGTTTCACAACAGATCGTGTCATTCGTGAAGTAGATGTTACGCCTACCATTGCAGCGATTACCGGGGTACGTATGCCTGCCCAATGTGAAGGTGCTCCTGTTTATCAGATTTTAGATGGAGAATTTTAAACCATATTAAAATCAAATAACTAAATAAAAAGAACTGCTGCGGCATGTCGATATAATGAGCTATAACTCTATCCATAAACGACATTGTAATGCAGCAGTTCTTTTATTATGGAGGAATAAACTATGGATTTAGAACACTATACCAAAAATCGCATCAATATCTTAAAAGAACGAACCACGCATTGCGTATGTAAATATTGTGGCGGACAACTTCATTTGCGACGTATCATTTTTAGTAACATAGAAGGCGCACGTATTGAAATATTTTGCGAACATTGTAATCGAATTGAATTTGGTGTTGAAAAAGAAATTTATCAATGCGCACGAAACTTCGTAGAAAAATTTAACTTCAATTGTTTCCCAGACTTGGAAGATAATGAAACAACAAAAAGAATGAATATTGCAAAGGTATGTGAAATTATTACGTGGGCAGATCAAAAACGCGGACTGTTAGATGATAACGGATTTACAACCAACATTCATTTGGAAGATGGAATTGCCGGAGATATATTATTTGTTCAAGGAGAATCACTCGTTTCAAAAAATAGAAATTCATTTTAGAAAGGAGACTAACAATGGATGCACAAAAAATTATCCAAATAGAAAATCTCAATTTAAAAATTGGCAATAAATTTTTATTAAAAGATATTAACTGGGAAATCTGCCAAGGCGAAAACTGGATACTATTCGGACAAAATGGCTGCGGTAAGACCACCCTCCTTTCTATTATTGCTGGTTATGCCTCTTGTTTAGATGGAAATGTAACCTTATTCGGAGAAACATTCGACGAAACGAATTGGTTAAACATACGAAAGCGAATAGCCTGGATAAGCAGCTCATTTTTTGATAAATATTATACAAACGAGTCTGTCCTGCAAATCGTATTATCCGGAAAAGATACAACACTGGGTATAGGCTATAACATCAATGATAATGATATAAAAAAAGCATTGTTATTACTAGATCAATTTAAACTCAGAAGATATATGGACCGCCCCTATCGTCTACTTAGTAAAGGCGAACGTCAAAACGTTTTAATTGCACGCGCATTGATGAATGATGCTCAACTATATATCTTAGACGAACCATGTTCCGGTTTAGACGTTAATGCCCGTGACCACATGATACATTACATTCAGAAATTAGCAGAAAACAAACAGATTACTCTTATATATGTAACACACTATGCCGAAGAAATTCCAAATGAATTTGATCATGTACTCCTCATGCGAAAAGGACGCATTTATTCAAAAGGGGATGCAAAGGAATTATTAGGTTCTGACTCTTTAAGTGCTTTTCTTGAGAGTCCATTGGAAAGCTTTTGGACCGATAGTAGACTACATTTAAAATTTTATCACCAAGATAAAGTAGGTGAGAAAATATGAACGAATTTACTTCTCGTGACGAACAAATGACACAAGACGTAGCTACAATGGCTGCTTTAGGACGATTTGAAAAGGAATTCACAGTTTACGGTTGTGTATTCTTTGATAACGAACAAATAATTATTGCAATTAGTGAATCTGCAGATAGAATTTTTGATTGGATGTACGATATTGAAAACAAAGATCAGTATGTATCTACTATCCATTCTGCTTCAATACGTTCATTAGTTCCCGCTGGAATGGAAAATTTTTTCATTGAACAAGCACAACAAAAACTCATACTTTCTTTAAGATCAATCTATCCATCAGAATACTTTCTTACGCTACAAAAAGCATTTCAAGTCTTTCCTACCAATCAGTCTTTTGAACCCCTTGAACAAATGCGATATCAATTAGACGGTATTTGCAATAATGAACAGATAATAATTTTTCAAGGATTAATAGAAAAAGCCTACAAAAGAAAAATTTTAAAAGAATCTTCATATCTTCAACTATTAAAGTGGGTAAACTGGACAAAACGGGACCTTGAACAACAAATAGTAAAAAAAGATAAATATGAAAAAGATTTTTTCGCCTTCATTTATATCAGTCCTGATCAAACAAGTCATCATATTTTTATTGATGGGAATAAAGCCAATACCTACAAAAAATTAGAGCAGAAAATATCTCAAAATTATTTTGTTTCTAATATTATTACAAAAAAATGGTACTACAATAACACATACACTATTATTGATGCAAAAAATGATTGCAAAGCCTATTTAGAACAAATTTTCGATCTTACCTACCAATCCCTACTGATAACAATAGAAACATTACCGACTCCAATTAACACACAAATTTTTGATATTGCATCACAAAGCTATCGAAAATCAAATCAAAAAGATCTATTAAACAATTTAAAGCGACAACGACAAATACTTCACATTTAACGATTTTCAAAAATGTACCCAGGCTATTACTCTCTGGGTACATTTTTTCTATTCACCGCGCGCCAGAAATTCCTGCACGGCTTGTTCGACGGCGCTGTTGAGCGTGGTGTTGTGGTGCATGGCCCAGAGCACGATGTTTTTATGCAGTGCTGGTTTTAGGCGCACGTTGAACTGGCCTTTGAAGGCGCGGGCCGGACGGCGGCCAACGTTGGCGCAGAAGGCCAGATAACGGTCCACGGCATCGTGAAACGCCGCTTCCACGCCGTCAATGGTTGTGCTTTCGTAATTGACGGCGTCGATGATGCCCTGCACCTTGCCATACAGCAGACGCTGCTGCGCGTCATAGTGCACCTTTGTCACATAGCCGCGATATTCCAGTACATCCATGGTCTCTCCTCCTAAAAAATGCGGCGGAATATCCGCCGCATGACTGCGCAGTGTTTTTTGCGAGTAAGAAACCCTGTGCTGCCCCAGCCACAGTATGGGCGGCGCAGGATTCAAAAGCACTGCTTGATGTCTTCGATCAGCGCTCTTGTCAGCTTTGAGCTGGCGTCAAAGCGCTGAGATCGATGACATGCTGCACACCGTCGCCATCGGTTGCAATGAGCTGGCCGTCCACCATGTTCAGAACGCAGGCGTTGACAGCGAAGTCCAGCGTGTAGCTGACGGTATCGCCGCCAATGGTGGCTGCGTAGAGTCGGTTTGGTTCCACAGGATTGGACCAGCCGCTGGCATTGATGCCATCGGTGTAGTAGACGGTGTCGCCATCCACACAGAAGGACGATGGGTAAATGTCCGTCAGATAGGTGAGATGATCGCCGTCATCACGGAAGAGCGGCATCGGTTCTGTCCAGCTGTCTTGGCACAGAAGGGCAAGGTAGCTGGTGCCATCGATAACACGCTGGCTCATGATTGGATAGGCCGCACTCTCATCATAGATGGTGTAGCCCTCCGGCAAGGCCACCTGCTGAATGCCATTGGTGTCCGCGCGCAGAAGCTGGCCGCCGATGACCTGGTATTGCAGGTCCTTACCCTGAGCAATCCAAACGGTGCGCGTGTCGTTGTCCCAATAGATGTCGCCATAGAGCTCCGTGAAGTCACGCGCCGGCAGATAGGTGCGATCGTTTTTCAACGTCGGTGCTGTCTCAAACACACCTGCTGCACCATTGGCGGTGTAGGCGGTGCTGCCAACCTGCAGCGTCACATCCACGCTGCCGTCGGCGCTGGTAATGTGAATGCTGCCATCTGGCTGCCAGTCGGTTTGATAATCCAATGCCTCGCTCACCAGCCGCAGCGGAATCATGGTGCGTCCGGCATCGCTGATGTAGGCTTCGCCTTCTGCAGCGCTGCCGCCGATCGAGACGCTGTTGATCCGCAGATGAACATCGGTGCTATCGGCCCACGCCGCGCTCGGCGCCGCCAACACTGCCGCACATACTAAACCAGACAATACTTTCTTCCCTTTCATGTTGACCATCCTTTCTGTTTCATCGATTGCTTTGTTTCTACCTCTATTGTACGCCGGCATCCTGCCATGTTTGCTAAGGTTTTATAAATGAATTCTTAATTTTTCATGAACTTTTTTCCGCACATACAAAGGCAAACCGTTCATTATATCATAAATTGCTTGCTACTGCGCAGCACTGTCGCAAACGACACGCTGACGACGTAAACAACATAAAAATCCCCCGAACGTTCGTCGGGGGAAGTTGAACGTTTGGGGGAATGAGGATGGAAAACTATGCCATATCGTTCATAAGAACGTAGCGCATGAGAATGGTTGCAACCTGCGCGCGGGTGGCGCCACTGGTTGGCGAAAGGGTGGAGCTGGTGGTCCCATTGATCAGGCCCTGATCCACCGCCCAAGCCATGGATGCCAACGCATAGCTGGAAATGCTGCCATAATCGCTGTAGCCCTTGATGGCGTCCCCGCCTGCCGGGGTGTCAATGCCCATGTACTTGGTGTAGCGCATGAGGATGGTGGCCATCTGCTCACGGGTGATGCTCTGGTCAGGAGCAAAGGTGGTTTCGGTCATGCCGGCAACCACACCTTTTTCCTTGGCCCAAGCGATTGGCTCTGCATACCAGGCGTCGGCAGCGACATCGTCAAAGACTTGCTGATTCTGGACGCTGTCGCCAGAATGACGATAGAGCACTGCCACAAGCATGGCACGTGTCATGTTGACATTCGGGCTGAAGGTGGTCGCGCTGGTGCCGGCAAAGAGGCCGTGTTCCACAGCGAAGGCCACTGGTTCAGCAAACCAGTCGTTTGGCTGCACATCGGTGAAGGTCAGAGATGGGATTGTGCCGCCGTCCTCATCATTGTCACCAGATGTGTTGTCGTCGCCGGCTGTATTATCATCGCCAGCATTGTCGGTGTTTTCATCGTTGCCACCATTGTCAGTGCTGCCGCCGGTATTACCGCCGCCACCACCTGTGGTGATCTTTTCAAAGGTGACTTCCACCTCATCGTCGGCGCTCAGGCCTGTCAGGGTGTTGCTGATCGCCACTTCCTTGCCGTTGACAAGGATCTTGGCAATGCGATAGCCGCTGTCAACGCTGATCGTCACTGTGCCGTCTTTATGAGCGCTGACCTGCCCACCCTTGCCGACAACACTGACGATCGGCGTATGGTCTTCTTCGTCTGGTGTTGGCGATGGGGTGTTATCATTTTCACGATTAACGGTGAGCGTCAGGTCGCTGCCTTCCTTATATTCGGTGCGGTTCAGGCTGCGGTCCAAGACCACAGCGCCGTTGACCTTGGAAACTTCCGAGCCGCTCGCCACCGTCAGCGTGCCGAGATCCAGCACGCCGTCCTTAACCGCAAGCGGTGTTTTCGATGCGGCATAGAGGGTAACAGTATTATGGTCACTGTTGATGGTCATGGCGTAAGCGTCGCCGGTGCCATGGTATTGCAAATCGGTGGTATCGCTGACGGTGAACGTCACCTCAGCACCGTAACGGTCGCTGCCGACGTCAGCCAGGCCGATGCCGGCGCTGGTGCCGGCTTTGTCAAAATCAACCTGCAGGGTGGCAGCCATGGCGCTCACTGGAAGCATGGCGCCAATCAACAGGGTGGAGACCCCTGCTCTTATCCAACGTTTCATAAGTCCTCCTTCTATGGGTCATCTCTTTGCAGGAGGGGCGGCGGGCATCAGTTGCCCGCTCCCTCAAATACGATCCCAGGCATGCTGTCGTAGCGCGGCACACTGATGAAGGTGGTGTCGCTGGTCATGCGTGGGTTTGAGCCGTAGATGTCTTCTGCACGCCACATCTGCGCTTTGAGCGCAATGAGCACGTTCTCATTCGCCGATGCACTGTGGCCGTCTTCGCCAACGTGGTCTTCGCACACTTTCTTGAAGGCTTCCTGATCTTCCGGAATGAAGATGAAGAAACCATCGCTGATGGTGCTGACCGCGCCATCTTCTGGCACCTCAGCCAGGAGCAAGGTCTCGCCGGCGAGGGTTTGTTCTGTGGTTGTTGGGGCTTTGTCCGAAGCCGGAGTAACGGTCTGGAACGTGCCAACCACGCGCACGCTGTTGTAGAGTGGGTCACCGCGGTAGCTGCCGGTGACGATGACGGTGCCGGCTTTGATGGTCTCGGTCTGGCCGTCGCCCACGTCATAGGTGTAGTCTTTATCCAGTACCCCGATGGACGCGCCCTCTGTGAAGGCGATGTTGTCGCCAGGGTAGCTGAGGAGATGGATGTCGTTCACATCAACGTTCTTTGGTACGCCGGAAATGGCAATTTGCTTGGCGTCGTACATCCAGATGCGGGTGTCATCAGCACCAGCGCCAGGCTTGTTGAAGTAGCTGAGGAAGCTGCCATCGCTGGTCGCAGTCCCCTTGGAAAAATCGCCGTTCTTGGCGAGGGTCCAGCCGCCGGTCGGCGTCACAGTGCCAAGATCCTGGAAGGTTTCAGCGCTGCCGAGGTCGTGAACGCTGTCAGAAGTGAAGACAAGGTACTTGCCAGAGCTTGGCGCATTGTCGCCAGTGATTTTGATGCCGGCGCTGGAGAGGGTGGCGCCGTTCTTGGCGGTGATCACAATATTGCCAGTGGCATCGTCACGCACGATGTCGTACTGACTGCGGTCGATGGTGGTGTCATAAGAGATGCGCACATCCTTGGCCTTCGCCGTTGCCACCTCGTAACCAAGCTTGTCGATGACGCGCACCGAGTAGCTCATGGCCACATTGTTGGCGCTGCCGACGGTGTCGGTGTAGGTTTGCGTGGTGTTGCCGTCGCCGCTGACAAAGGCGATAACCTGGCCATTGCGGCTGATCTCATAGCCCTGCACGCGGTCGGCCTGGCCGTCCACCGTCATGGTCAGCGTAACCTGCTTATCGTTGGCCACAGCGGCAGAAAGTTCAGCGTTCAGGCTGGCTTTCTTTTCGCCATTGAGGCGGTCGCGGCGGGAATCGTCGTTGAGATACCAAATGTCGCGGTCCTCGCTGCCATAGCTCTTGAGGGCACTCTTGGTGCTGGCCGACAGTTCCATGCCCCAACGGGTAAAGAACTCGGTCAGATTTTTATTCGTCACTTCGCTGGCAATCAGGGCAATGCGGTCGTCTTTAGAGGCAGCATCGCTGTAAGCGCCAGCTTTCCATTTCTTAAAGAATGCGTTGTAGAAATCCAGTGCACCGCTGCCGTCGAGGGCGCTGCCTTTGCCGTCATAGGCGAGATGCAGCTGCCAGTACATGCCCAGCTGAACGAACACATTCCCAGCCTGCCCCGGCTTTGCGAGGGCCACCTTGGTGAAGATGTCGTCGTAGGTGCCGCCTTCGAGGCGGGAGGTACCGGTCATGTTGTCGGTGTCGGCAGTCTGTGCGACGAGAGAATAGATGTTGTTGGTGATTTCGGCATAGCCGATCTTATCCATGTTGTGACCAATTTCGTGGGCGATCCCCCAGCCAAAGAGGCTTTCGGCATCGCTTGAGCCATCGCTCAGCGGTGCGCCGGTCACCAGCCCTGGGGTGGAATCGTATTCCACGCCGATGTAGCTGCCAGCGGCGAACATGAAGGCCCCAGAGAACATGCGGCAGAAGCGGATGTTCTGACGGGTTTCCATCGGATATTCGTAGCTGTCAAAGGCTGCATCGCCGTCAATGATGCCCTGGGTTTTGTTACTCAGGAAGAGCATCTGCTCCCAAGCCACCAGTGACTGGTAGAGCTTGTCGGTCATGGTGTCAACCGAGGCATTGACACCGCCCAGTCCAGCCACAACCTGGTTGGCAGGAATGGACAGGAGCACGCTTGGGGTGGCAATGTCGGTGGTGTTGCGGGTGTTGGTCTTCTTACTGGTTTCGTTGCCGAAACTCAGGCCTTTCACGTAGGTCTGCAAGTCGCTGACGTAAGTCTTGATCACGGCTTTGCGTTCCGCTTCGCTCTTGCCATACCACTGCTCAGGGGTGAGGTTCAAGGTTGGGATCGCCGTCACGACATTTTTATTCGTGGAAACGTCGCGCACCTGAATGGTGATCTTGTCGGCGTTCTTGCCACTGTATTCAATGTAGAGCGGGCCGCCGCGTTCACCGGAGCCGCTGTTGCCAATGGCCGAGAGCCAAACAAGGTTGCGGCCATTGTTGAGCGTATAGCTCTTGGAAGTGGTGCCAGCTTCGGCATATTGCTGCCACTGCACCAGCTTAATGGACTCGCCATCGTCCAGACCATCCACATAGAGGGCAACGTTATTGCCAGAGAGGGCGCTCACACCCAAAGGCTGCAGGGCAGACGCCGACTGCCCATATTTGCTGTCGGCAGCGGCCGAGCGAGATTCAAAGCCATCGCGCACGATGAGGGCGCTGTCTTGTTTATCCAGCAGCTGCTGGGCGTTGTCCAGTTCATCGAGAAGCACCGCTTTGTCGACCACATAGGCATTGGCGTCGTTGGCGCGGGCACGCAAGGCATCGATCTTGCCTTGGTCCACACCGCTTGCCAGCTTGGTGTGGCTGCCGTTGGCGAAGAGCGCATCAATGTCGTCGCTCAAGCCATCGTAGCTGTAGAAAGCGATCTCCGACAGCGTAATGTTCCCAGCGCCGCCCCACTGCTCCCCTTCAATGCTCAAGGTTTTCACCTGAGCACGCGGGAATTTAACGATGAAATACTCATTGTCTTTTGCTTTTTCAAAGGTGGCGCTTACTTCTTCGCCGTTGATCTTGACATTAAAATTTGTGAAGTAATCTCTGTACAATTTGCCATTGTTATTTTGCACGTCTTTGCCTTGATCCGGCACATAGATGACATAGTTCATGTCGTAAGCCTTATCGAAAGTGAACGTAAATTCACGGGAATTGTACCAGCCAATGGCAATCCAACTGGTACGATAATCGTTGTCATATACTGCGCCTGGCATCTCGCCCTTGCTGACAGCAGCCGTGTTGTTCTTTGGATAAGTCGCAGAAGCTACGATGCTGTTATCCAGGCGATTGGTCGTCGGCAACGCTGGGCCATCAACCTGCTCGGTTTTTGGCGTGCCTTCAGCCGTCAGCGACACAGGGCCGCTGCCCTTGCTGTTGACGCCGAACACCTGTACCTCATAGGTGGTGCCGTTTTTCAGGCCAGTGATGACAGCGCTGCTCTGATAAGATTTTTCCAGCACGGTGAAGGTGTCACTGCCTTTTTCACGATACTGCACCTTGCTGGACACCGTGTCCTTGCCTGGCTTCCAGGTGACAGTGAGCAGGGTGTCGCCAGCGGTCACAGTGACGTTGTCCGGCTTGTCCGGCACACTGTTTGGCTGCGGCGTGGCACTGACCACGTCCGACTTGCCGCCTTCCCAGTTCTGGCCGCCGTTGTTGGAAATAGGTGCCACAGCAAAATAATAAGTCTTGAGGTTTTCAAGGTTGCCTAACGTATAAGTGGTTTGATCGGTTTCCACCGTGTTGGTCAGCGCATTGGCGCTGGTGCCATAGTAGATCTTGTAGCCGGTGATGTTTGGAAACGCCTCCCAGCTCAGGGTGACTTCTTTGGTGCCTGCTTTCGCGGTCAGGTTCTTCACGGTCACATCTTCAGCCGCAGGATTGTCTGGCACGATGTCCTGCACAAACTTGATCTGTTCCACCACAACCGGCTGATCGTCAACCACTTCGATCTTGATGGTGATCTTCTTCACCGGCACTTTCTTTCCAAGATTGATGACCACCGTCTGACGGCCATCGTCGCGGGTCTGAATCGCCAGCACGTTGTCGCTCTGGCTGTTGAATGGCACTTCCAAAGTTGTGCCGTCTGCCAGCTCAGCAACCACAGTACCAGCGCTCAACGGGCTGGTGGTTGGACTGACGATTTCAACCTGTTCCATTTCCACGCCTTTGTCGTCGTCTGTGATCGGAATTGGCAGCGCCAGTTCGCTGCTGCCTGTTGCTGCGGATAAGGTCACTGCTTTGCCGTCATCGACAAAGAGAGAGGCCACATCCCCATCGCTCACTTCAACGGTGCCGCTTGCAGTGATCGCTTCGCTGACTTTTGCCGTGTCCACGACATTCGCCGCAATCAGCGCCGTGTTGTACACTTTGGCTTCGCCAGTGGCGCCGGTCGCCAACGTCACCAAGGTAAGATCGGAGATGTCCACTGTGCCATCGCCGTTCAAATCGGCAGCAGCGTCGTTGGTGCTCAGCTTGGCTTTCACCAGCTCAATGTCTTCCGTGTTGACCTTGCCGTCACCATTCAGATCGCCCTGGGTGAAGGTGGCATCGCCAGTGCCAACAATGAGCCCCTGAGAATACTTGTCGAGGGTCAGCGCTGGGCTGGTGTACGTCTTAAAGCCTGAGCCAGCAAAGGTCAGCTTATAATCGCTGCCATCTGCAGCCAGCCCACGAATGCTGATGTCCACATAGCTCAGCGTTTGTCCGGTGCTGCGCAGGCTCACATCGCCAGCAGCACCGCTGCCATCCTTAAAGGTCAGCGTGCCATCAGCACCCAGTTTTCCTGAAGCGATCGCAGAATCACCTTTCAACAGGGTTAAGGTCGCGTCGCTCAACTTTGAAGCAGTGATTGGATAATCCAGGCGCACGGTGGCCTGAATCTCTCCTGTCGCGGCGTTGTCGGCCACAGCGCTGCGCGTGTCGGCCAATGCTTCCTGGGCAAATCCACCCACCATGCCAAACGCCATCGCTGTGACTAAAATACTCGCCAATACTCTGTGATACCATTTCGTCATTCCATTATCGCTTCCTTTCTGCTTGGTTTTCATCACTGATAAGCAATTGATATATTATTTTATATTCATTGAAACTTATCATTTTCAGGCAAGATCATACCAAACCATAGATGTCTGGTATAGTATGATACTTACCATTTTTAGCTTTTTTTAAGAAAAAGTAACCTTTTTTCATGAAATATGAAAATATTACAAAAAAATAGCGCCCGCCATGATCTTTGATCGAGATCATAGCAGGCGCAAAGCAGCTGAAGCTCGCCTTACACATGGCGAAAGCGCCGACGGTTGACGGCATACACCACAAGAGCCAGCGGCACCACCAGTGCCAAAAGTGGGTAAAAAAGCGCGATGGCCACATGTCCATAGAGGAACCCACCGATGATGGGGCCCAGTGCCATCCCTAAATCGAACCCAATATAATAGGTACTATTAGCCAAGCCGCGCTTTTCCTCACCAACGAGAAGGATGGCGGTGGACTGGCACACCGAGCACATGATGCCATAACTGCCAGCCATAAAGGCTGCCGCGGCAAAAAGCAGCCAATCATTGTACATTTCTGTTAAAAACGCCACGCTGGCCAACATGCAAACCGAACTGCCGCTGAGGAAAAACAGGAACGGTTTTTTATCAAACCAATTGGCCAACGACAGGCGCAGCACCAATAGAATAACCGCATATAGCGGAAAAAACAGACTGGCGCTGACAGGAAGATCGCGGGCCGCAATGTAACTGACAAGAAACGATTGGGTGGCACAATAAGGAATCGCAAACAGCATGATGATGGCTGCCACCGGCAGCACATCCACCGCCACAAACCCACCATGTTTGGCGGCAGGCGCACTGTGGTGGACCTCGCCCTTGTCATGAATACATTGAATGGTGAGCACAACCATCACTGCCAGCGCAGTGGCCACAATGAAGGCGGCACGATAACCGATGCGCCCATAAAGGCTGATGCCCAGCGCCGGTGCGATGGCCATAGCCAGGGCATTCATGGTGCCATAAAGGCCCATGCCGGCACCGATGCGTTCTTTCGGCAGCAAATTGGATATCCACGTCGCCATGCAGACACTGCAGCAAGAGAAGCCAATGCCGTTGACAATGCGCGCCAGCACAACAATTGCTGGCGATGGCGCCAACACATAGCCGATGCAAGCCACAATCATGAGCAGAGAACCGACGGTTGACAAGCGATACTTGCTGACCTTGTCGGCCAGATTGCCGACAAAAGGCCGACAGCACAATGAAACAATGTTCATCATGCCGCCAACCAAGCCCATAAGCACCGCACTGGCGCCAAGGCTCTCAGAAAAACCAGCGATCAGCGGTGTCACCATCATCGGACAAGCCATGTAAAAGAAACTGGCGATAAGAATCAGGCTCACATCACGAGATAACAACTTAGTGATCACGTCGCGCCTCCTCCTGCAAAATATCAACAAGAATATCGACACAGGTGTCCACACCAAATATCGATGTATCCAGGCAGACATGAAAGTTTTTCGCGTCGCCCCAGCGCTGGCCTGTAAAGTGCTCGTAAAAATCGGCGCGGGCACGGTCTTTCTCGCGCAGACGCGTCATGATCTCCGTGTCTGTTGCACCGTAACGCGCCAGCACACGCTGAGCGCGAAAATCGACGTTGGCATGAATGAACACATGCAGCGCCGCCACGCCTGCTTCACGAAGAATATGATCGGCAGCGCGGCCGACAATGATGCAGGGCTGAGCGGCATAATCGAGAATGATGTGCCGCTGTATCGCATAGAGCGCTTTCTGGGGATCCTCATAACCTGGTGCATTGGCGCGCAAAAAGCGGCTCCAAAGACGTTCGCTGGTGTTCAAATGTTCACCCTGATGCGCCACATAATCTTCACTGAAACCGCTCTTTTCTGTAGCAGCAAGAACGATTTCTTTATCATAAAACGGTACGCCGAGTCGCTGTGACAGCGCCAGGGCGATGCTGTGACCGCCGCTACCAAACTCGCGGCTGACGGTGATAACAGGCAATGATGCCATGATGGGTTCCTCCTTCAAAAATTGATCGCTTCTGCTTTCTAATGATAGCACGTTTTGCCCATGACCGCATAAAAAAAGCCCGGCAAAGCCGGGCGTAACATCAGCGCAGTCCCTGAAAGCGTTTGCGGCTGACCGCATACACCACAAGCGCCAGCGGCACCGTCAGCGCCAAAATAGGATAAAAGAGCGTCAGCGGCAGATAGCCGTAAAGCAGCCCGCCAATGAAAGCCCCCACCGCCATGCCAAGGTCGATGCCAATGTAGTAGGTGCTGTTGCCAAGGCCGCGCTCGCTTTCGTCTACCAGGAGCACCGCTGTGGACTGACAGATGGAACACATGATGCCATAGCCGCCAGCCATGAAAATGGCCGCCAGCAACAGCATCCAATTGCTGTGCATGCTGTTGAGCAGAAACAGGCTCACCAACGCACAGCCTGAGCTGGCAAAGAGGAAGAAATGAAACGGACGCTTGTCAAACTGACTGGCAAACGACAGACGCAGCACCAAGAGCACAATCGCATAAAACGGGAAGAACCAGCCAGCATGCACCGACAGATCGCGCGCTGCAATATAGTTCACCAAATACGATTGGGTGGCACAATAAGGAATTGCGAACAGCATAATGATGAGCCCAACCGGCACCACATTTGGTGCCACAACGCCATGGTGGCGTTTCTTAGCAGCCTGTGGATGCGGCTCGCCCTTGTCGCTGACAAAGTGCACAAACACCAGCGTCAGCACGCACAGCACCGTGCCAATGATAAAGACCGGACGATAGCCCACATGCTCATAGATAACAATGCCCAAGGCCGGCGCGATCGCCATGCCAAGGGCGTTGGTGGCGCCATAAAGCCCCATGCCGGCACCAAGGTTTTCCTTCGGCAGCAATCCAGCAATCCATGTGGACAGGCAGATCGAACAGCAGGACATGCCCAATCCATGAATCACACGCCCAACCATGACCATCCATGGCGCCGGCGCGCACACATACCCCAAACAGCCAATGAGCATGAGCAGCGCCCCAATCGACGACAGCTTGTAGCGGCTGAGTTTGTCGGCAAGGTTGCCCACAAATGGCCGCGACAACAGCGCCACCGTATTGAAGGTGGCACCAATCACACTCATGAATAACGCACCAGCGCCAAGGCTTTCTGAAAAACCAGCGATCAGCGGTGTCGCAATAAAAGAACAGGACATATAAAAGAAACTGGCCGCAAAAACCAGACTGATGTCGCGCGTAAACAATTTAAGAATCATGACGCGCCTCCTCGCTGCCAGTCCATACACTATCAACCATCACACAGGCCTCCAAACAATAAAAATCTTTCTTTTATAGTACCACCATTGCCGGGGATGCAGTCATTCATATTTTAGGTAGATAACCGCCCTAACTTTCGGTGAATACGGTAACCCATAAAAAGCCAACAGTTAGCAACAAGCAATTGACAAACAGTTACCGTTGGCGTATCATAAAGTTAGCTAAACCTAATTATCAACAATCATGATGAAGGAGGGATCATCGTGCTGGCCGAATATCTGCAGCGTCATGTCAATGCCATGTGGCAGCATCCGATCAAGGGGGTGCGTCTTTGCCGCTTCAGCGGCACCATGGGCAGCACCACCCAGGCTTTGGCGCCAGTGCTGGCGCCGCTTCATTTTGAAGCCTTCTTTTGTCACAGCGGCCAGCTTCACCTGCAGCGCACCCATGACCATCTTCGCATACAAGCGCGAGAAATTCTCCTGCTCAGCGATGTCAGCGCCATCACTGGCGCCTGCCTCACTGGCAATCTCAGCGGCATCCTGGTGGCTGTTGACGCTCATCAGGCACAGGACAGCCTGCAAACCCTCTGTGCGTTGACCGGCGGCCAACCTCTGGACACTGCCGCCGTCGCACGCCGTATGCACGCCTGCAAAGGCAGCGCTGTGATTGGTGCCTCCCCGTGGACAAACAGCGCATTCGACACGCTCGCCACCTTGAACGCCGATGACCAGGGCCGCTACATTCTCTGGAAGGCGCTGGAACTGCTCTATCTGCTGAGCTGTCGTGATCTTTTTGCTGAGACAGCCCCGGCTGCACACACCGACAACGCCTTGGCGCCGCTCTTAGAAGAAATGACGGTCTACATGCGTCAGCATCTCAGCGATAAACTCACCATCGAGGCCCTCAGCACCCGCTTCGGGCTTTCACAAACAGTGCTCAAAAAAGCTTTCCGCCACTGTTACGGACAGCCCATTCACGCCTGGCTTCAGGAGCAGCGCCTGACACGCGCCGCCTGCCTGCTCAGAGAAAGCCCGATGACGGTGTTAGAAATCGCCCATGAAGTCGGCTACAGCAGCACCAGCCAGTTCAGCAGCGCTTTTGTTCGCCGTTATGGCGCCACCCCTGGCCAATATCGCCGCAAATCCGTCTGATGCGGCAACGATTCCGTCCGAAATGGCGCGATTGTGCGCCACCGCCTTGCTATACTGAGACAATGGAGCGAACCTGGTTGGAAGGAGGGATGACCATGAAACAGCACCGTTTTTGGGCCTGGAGCGCCCTTCTCTGCATGGTGATGCTTTTACTGACCGGTTACAATCATAAATAAGGTATAGAAAGGACGTTGCACAATGAGTACCATATCAAAAATCGCTTGCTTCGTCGGCGGCACATTATTTGGGTCCGTCGGCATCAAACTGCTGAGCAGCAAGGATGCAAAGAAAGCCTATGTCCATGTAACAGCCGCCGGACTGCGTGCCAAAGACTGCGTCATGACCACCGTCGACACGGTTCAGGAAAATGCCAATGACATCCTCGCTGCTGCCCAGGATCTCAACGATGACCGCGTCGCCCAGGAAGAAGCAGAACGCGCCGCCAACATCATCGCTGATGCTGCTGACAACGACGACGAAGCCGACGCAGAAGACGGCAAAGACGCATAAGTCACCATAGGAGCCGCAAACGACGGCTCTTTTTTGTATTGGAGGAATTTTTTATGAAGGCAACCCTTTTACACGAAAGCCGCGGACGGCTGCGTCTGCGCCTGGGCAGCAAACCGCTGCGCATGGCCGATGCCGACCGCCTCGCACGCTGGCTGGAGGCACAGCCTGCCATCACCGAAGTGACCCTCTTCGAACGCACTGCCGGCGTCATCATCCGCTACGAAGGCGATCGCCGCGCGGTGATCGATGCCATCGCCCGCTTTCGCTGGCAGGATGCAGAAACCGAAGCGCCACTGCCCGCTTCAACAGCACGCGCCATCAACCGCCAATTCCGCGAAAAGCTCGTCGGCAAGGTGCTGGTGCGCATCGGCTGCCGTCTTTTTCTGCCGCGGCCGCTGCGCCTGCTGAAGCTGGTGCGCCACATGCTGCCCTTCATGCGCCGCGGCTTCGCCTGCCTGCGCCAGCGCCGGCTCAACGTGGAGCTGCTGGATGCCCTTTCCATTGGCATCTCGGTGGCACGGCGCGACTTTGGCACTGCTGGCATGGTGATGTTTCTGCTGGAAATCGGGGAATTGCTCGAAGAATGGACCCATAAAAAATCGATTGCCGACCTCGCCCAGTCCATGTCCCTCCATGTGGACCGTGTCTGGGTACGCGGCGACAACCAGCTTGATGTGCTGACACCGATCAGCCAGGTGCAGCCAGGCGACACCATCGTCGTCCGTGCGGGCGGCATCATCCCGCTGGATGGCACAGTGATCGCCGGCGAAGCCACCGTCAATCAGGCTTCGCTGACTGGCGAATCGCTGCCTGTGCCTAAGCATGCAGACAGCGTCGTCTACGCCGGCACCATCGTCGAAGAAGGCGAATGCCTCATCGTCGTCAAGGAAGCCTCTGGCGGCAGCCGCTACGATCAGATCGTGGCCATGATCGAACAATCCGAACGGCTCAAAAGCGCCAGCGAAGCCAAAGCATCCCATCTCGCAGACAAGCTCGTGCCTTATACATTTTTGGGCAGCCTGGCTGCGCTTGCGCTCACACGCTCGCCTGCCCGCGCGCTGTCGGTGCTGATGGTCGATTTCAGCTGCGCCCTCAAACTTGCCATGCCGCTGGCGGTGCTCTCAGCAATTCGTGAAGCCGCCAAAAACCACATCACCGTCAAAGGCGGCAAATTTCTTGAAACCCTCGCTCATGCCGACACCATCGTCTTCGACAAAACCGGCACCCTCACCCACGCCTGCCCGCAGGTGGTGGAAGTGGTGCCATTCGGCGGCCATGAGGAAAATGAGATGCTTCGTTTGGCAGCCTGCCTGGAAGAACATTTTCCGCACTCCATGGCCAACGCCGTCGTTGCTGAAGCCAAACAGCGCGGTCTCAACCATGACGAATACCACTCCAAAGTAGACTACATCGTAGCCCATGGCATCGCCAGCACAGTGGGCGAGGATCGTGTGCTCATTGGCAGCCGCCATTTCATCTTCGATGACGAAGGCATCATCCTGCCAGCTGGCGAGCGTGCCCGTTTCGATGCATTATCACCACAGTATTCTCACCTTTACCTTGCCATCGCCGGTGAATTGGCTGCTGTGATCTGCATCGCCGACCCTTTGCGGCAGGAGGCCCAGGCTGTGCTTGCTGCGCTCAAAGCGCTCGGTATCACACGCACTGTAATGCTCACTGGCGACAGCCAGCGCACGGCCGCAGCCATTGCAGCTGAAGCTGGTGTCGATGCCTTCTGTGCCGAAATGCTGCCCGCAGACAAAGCACGCTTTGTGGCAGAACAACGCGCCGCCGGACACACTGTGATCATGGTCGGTGACGGCATCAACGATTCCCCAGCGCTCTCAGAAGCCGACTGCGGCATTGCCATCAGTGACGGCGCCGCCATCGCCCGCGAAATTGCCGATGTCACCATTGCGGCCGACAGCCTCTGGGAACTGGTGACGCTGCGGCGCATCGCTTCAGCATTGATGGGGCGCATCCAGTCCAATTACCGTTTTGTCATCGGCTTCAACGGCGCGCTCATCGCCCTTGGCCTGACAGGCATCCTGGCGCCAGCCACCTCAGCCACCCTGCACAACCTCTCCACCCTTGGCGTCAGCCTGCGCAGCATGCGTCCGCTGACACATCCAGCGCCAACACCGCAAACCACCGCCAGCGGTGCCTGCGCTCGGCAGGCACTGTCCTAACAGCAAAAATTCTGTTTTCGATGAGATGTTCTCTCTTTTTTGCAAGATTTTGTTGTAATTGTTACTGCCTTGACCCTTTTTTGCAGTCATTTTGCGCTACAATAGTAGAAATGATTGAATGATAAAAAGGAGATGACCCTCATGTCACATAAGAAACAGCTCGTCAGTATCCTTATGCTGTTTGTACTGACCTTCTCAATGGTGCTGCCAGCGGCGCATCCAGAGGAAGCCGAGGCTGCCAATATCTCAATCTATGTCAACGGCAGTTACCTCAACACCGACCAACCGCCTGTGATCCAGGATGGCCGAACAATGGTGCCATTACGCGCCATTTTTGAAGCCCTAGGCGCCACTGTAGAGTGGTTCGGCAGTACGCAGACCATTTCAGGCTATGATCCAAAGACCAACCGCATCATGTCCCTGGTCGTCAATCAAAAAACCATGTTCTGCGCCGACTATACGCTGTTCCAAGTCTATGAAGCCAACCCAACATCACAGGCCGCCATCGATTTCGTGCTCTCGCATACCAAAGAAATCGACGTGCCGCCGATGATCCTCAGCGGCCGCACCATGGTGCCGGTCCGCGTCATTGCAGAATCCCTTGACGCCACAGTGTATTGGGACAACGCCTCACGCACCGTCACCATCACGCGATGACAACACGCTATATACAAAAAACCACGACTCATTTGTGAGCCGTGGTTTTTTATTTTCCAGAGAATGCCCAGTTCTTAAAGGGTGCCAAAGATGCGATCGCCAGCATCCCCCAATCCTGGGACGATGTAGGCGTCATCGTTGAGCACAGGGTCGCATTCTGCGGCGTAAATCTCCACATCTGGGTGTTCCTGATGAAGGCGGGCAATGCCTGCTTCCGAAGCGATGAGGCAGACAAACTTAAACTGCTTGACGCCATGCTTTTTCAGCGTGGCGATGGCATCGCAGGCCGAACCGCCAGTGGCGAGCATCGGGTCAACAACAATCACCGTGGCGTCTTCCACGCCAGGCGGCATTTTATAGTAATAAGCTTCTGGTTCGTGGGTCTCCTCGTTGCGCGCCAGGCCAATATGCCCCACCCGCACAAACGGCAGGAGTTTCTGGAACCCTGGCACCATGCCCAAACCAGCGCGCAGAATCGGCACAATCACCATGCTGTTCTCATGCACGCGATGGCACTGTGCCGTCGCCAGCGGTGTTTCCACAGCGACGTCATAAGTAGGCAAATCTGCCAACACTTCAAAAGCCATCAAGAGCGACAACTCTTCAACGAGATTGCGAAAATCAGCAGTCGACGTGGTTTTATCTCTCAGATAGGAAATTTTGTGATGAATCAATGGATGATCATAAATATGGACGTTGTCCATCATGCGGCCCCCTTGCCTGTTGGTCGTTCTTATTCGTAGAGTGGATAACGGTCGGTGATGGTTTTTACCATCGCTTTGCCCTTTTCTGGGTCCTTGTCAACAAGAATCACCTTCATGATTTCAGCCAGTTCACGGAAATCGTCTTCCTTGAGGCCACGGGTGGTGGCAGCTGGTGTACCAAGACGGATGCCGCTGGTTACGGTTGGCTTTTCGGTGTCGAATGGAATGCCGTTCTTGTTGCAGGTGATGTTGCAGTCATCGAGCGCTTTTTCGGCTTCAGCACCAGTCAGGCCCATGGACTTCACATCCACCAAAAGCAGATGGTTGTCGGTGCCGCCGCTGACGAGACGGAAACCAACATTCTTCAGTGCTTCAGCAAACGCCTGTGCGTTGCGCAGCAGCTGATCGATGTATTCCTTGTATTCTGGCTGCAGCGCTTCACCCAAAGCAACAGCCTTGGCAGCAATGATGTGCATGAGTGGACCGCCCTGAGCGCCAGGGAATACGGACTTATCGATGGCTTTGGCCAGTTCTTCCTTGCAGAGAATCATGCCGCCGCGTGGCCCGCGCAGGGTCTTGTGGGTGGTGGTGGTAACGATGTCGGCATAGTCCACTGGGTTTGGATGACGGCCAGCTGCAACAATACCGGCGATGTGTGCCATGTCCACCATCATCAGCGCGCCACACTTGTCGCAGATTTCGCGAATGCGGGCAAAATCAATGATACGTGGGTAAGCGCTGGCACCAGCCACGATGAGCTTAGGCTTCACTTCCATGGCTTTGGCTTCCATAGCATCGTAATCGATGGTTTCAGTGTCAGGGGAGACGCCGTATTCTTCAAAATGGTAAAGCTTGCCGCTGAAATTGACGGAAGAACCGTGGGTCAAGTGACCGCCGTGTGCCAGATTCATGCCCAGCACCGTGTCGCCAGGTTTCAGCACTGCCTGATAAGCAGCGTAGTTGGCCTGGGCGCCGCTGTGTGGCTGTACGTTGGCATGTTCAGCACCAAAGAGCTTTTTGGCGCGTTCGCGTGCCAAATCTTCGACAACATCGACGTATTCGCAGCCGCCATAATAACGCTTGCCAGGATAGCCTTCAGCGTATTTATTGGTCAGGCAGGAACCTTGTGCAGCCATCACAGCACGGCTGGCAAAGTTTTCAGACGCAATCAGCTCGATCTTATCGCGCTGACGCTGTAATTCATTAGCAATGGCTTCGGCCACAGCAGGATCCTGTGGCGCGAGGAATTCAGTGATATCACTCATTGGAAGACCTTCTTTCTCTTTTTTTGGATTGTGTTTTCATTATAGGCTACCTGTCCCAAAAACCCAACCTTCCTTTATTGTAGAACCTATAAAATCTAGTAATATCATCGGAAAAACACAAAAAAACCGCGCCTTTTGCAAATTTACATACCAGTCAAGAGCATAGCATCCAACTGCTGTTTTCATGCAAACATCTTACAAATCACATTACGCTCATGTGCAGTCAAAACAAGTTGCATCATATCTATACAAAGCCTCAAACAAAAATCGATCGGCAAAACAACCGACCGATTTTTGTTTGAAGGCATTCCATGTGTGCTCCCCTTTGATATTTACAAATGGCACATTGAATATATGGATGCATGGTATCAAAAACCTAATGCCATGTATTACTCTACCTCTAAATTAAAAAACCATCTGCACAAGCAGCATGTAGCAAATTGTTCCCCCGGCAATAGATAAAAGCATTTGTTTTTTCCAACGATGCAAAACAACGACAAGGGCAATCGAAATGAATTCTGGAATACCGTGGCTGCCTGCGAACAGACTGACATTTTTCAGACAGTAAATCACCAATAGGCCGAACACAGCAGCTGGAAGCACTTTTCCAAGGTATTGAATGTATTTCGGGGTGGGTTTGCCCGCCGGGAACAACAAAAACGGTACAAATCTTGTCAACATGGTAGCCACGACAATCGTAGCAATCGTAACAATCTGTTCCGCTAGTGTCATTCTTCTACACCACCTTTCTCAATTGGTTTGCGCAGGAGTGTCAGCACAGCGAGAATCGCCAGCATGGCGGGGATAATAAAATGATCTGCGCCAAAAGCAATCAGGCATACAAGGGATAACCCGATACCCAGCAATGCGCTGGTATGCTTCTTATCTTTCATCCATTGTTCCATGAAAATGACAACGAACATGGCAGTCATCACAAAGTCAAGGCCCTCGGTATTAAAATGGATCAATGCGCCAAATATACCACCTAACGTTGCGCCGGAAAACCAATAAAAATGATTCAGCAAAGTAACAAAGAACATAAACCACCCACGATCGACATTCTTTGGAATCTCCGCAGTGTAATTGATGGAAAAGCTCTCATCACACATTCCGAAAATCAGGTAAAACTTTTTCCAACCGGTTCCTCTGTATTTATCCAGCATGGAGACCCCGTAAAACAAATGCCGGGCATTGATCATCAGCGTCATGGCAAATGCCTGTAAGGGATTAAACGCACCCAACAGCATATTCACGGCTACAAACTCAACAGATCCAGCAAAAATTGTCAGGCTCATGAACATCGGATACAAAAAGGAGAAGCCGGACACATTCATGTAGATGCCATAGGTCAGTCCAAGAAACCAAAAACCGGCAAAAATTGGAATCGTATGAGGGAAGGCGGCTTTGAGAGCCGGAAACCATTTGGTTTGTTGTAAATGATCCATCTTATCCTCCCATGCGTTTCAGCAGCTGCTTTATACATTCGCCAATGTCACTGTCCATGCAAATCGACTGGTGCTCGATCTCTTTTGGGCAAACCGCCTGGCCGTAATTGAGACAGGCATAAATAGCTCTGGAGTTTCTCGCTGTCATTTGCCAAAACGGATATTTGATAATGACAGGCGTGTTATACCCTACGCCAAGTTCCAGAAACAAAATGCGCTGGCCGTTTCTTGTCTGTAAAAAGTTTTCGTAGCGTTCTGCTGCCCGGTTCCACCCTTCGCCCTCCACAAATGTATCATCGGAACGTAGATTCATCGTCAGTGGTTTCCCGCAGTGGGGACATTGGGGAACAAGACCCGAGGGGATTCTCATGTCTTTTTGCGTCTCCACCATACGGCGGACAGCGCCTTCATTATCCCAGGTTTTCTGACAGCAAGGCTCAGAACACTGAAACAGTCCGTAATCTCCCTGGGTATAAAAAAGGCGCTTCTTATCAAAGCCGGCTTTCTGAAATTGGTGGTCTACATTGGTTGTGATAACGAAATAGTCCTTCTCCCTGACAAGGGACAGAAGAGCGTTGTATACGCTTTTCGGTGCGCTCATATAACGGTTGACATAGATGTATCGGCTCCAGTATGCCCAAAACTCTTCTGGTGTGTTGTAAGGATAGAAACCACCGGAATACATATCGTGAAACCCGTATTTCTCCTCGAAATCAGAAAAATACTTTTTGAAACGCTCACCATCGTAGACAAACCCCGCCGAAGTTGACAGACCTGCACCAGCACCGATCACAAGGCAATCCGCATTTTCAATGGCTGCTTGCAGCCGTTCCATTTGATTCGAGTAATTTTCGATAGATCTTGTAATCGACATCCTTGAAAACATTAAACAGCACCTCCATTTCACTGTGCTCTTACCGCAGATGGTTTTTTGCAGTGGCTACGGCAATTTTTGAAGCAAGTAAATGCTCTTTCTGAGGGCATCGTATCGTCCCCTGTTTTTTGATTTATTCAATGATTCTGCTTCTGTTTGCTTTTCTCGGTTTTGCAGCTGGATATTCGCCTTTGCAGTATCCCAGCAAAACAAAACAGCACGCCACATAATTTTCGGGGATGTCCCATTCTTTCAGCAAAGCAGCACCGATCTCATTAGCAAAGGTTTCCTCGCCTCTTGCCACGATGCAGGAGGAAACCCCAAGGGCGGCGGCAGCCAAAACCATATTTTCTGCGCAGCAGAAGGCGTCCGGAATGCTGTACAGAAAATTTTTGGGTCCGAAGATCACGCATACGGCAGGCGCACCGTAAAATCCGCTTTTCATGGACGGATCATCGATAATACTCGGCTGATCTTTGGAAACATAGCTTCCTGCCAATCTTGAACGGTCAAACCGGGCAATGTTTAATTTGCCGATTTTTTCGGCCAGTTCCGCATTCCGTATGCCGACGATCTTGCTTCGCTGTCCGCCCCCGGCATTGGGGGCATACAGTCCGGCTTCTATGATGGCTTCCAGGGTTTCCCGGTCTACCTGCTTTTCTTCGTACCTGCGGATCGAGCGGCGATGCTTCATCAGTTCCAGAATGTCCATCTCATTTACACCCCTTTTCGTCCCCGTGTGAGACTTTCAGGTTTTTGAAAAATCCCTCGGTGCCAATATCCACAAAAAGCGCAATGCTGCCCTTGGCATCTGCTCGGCCTTTCATGTCCTCCACACTGAGGACATTTACGCCGTTTGTATAGAGCTTGCCCTGCGTACCGTCTACCTCGATCCTAACGTGAATCCACTCGTCCAGGCCAATGTCCGCGGGGGCCTCGTATTTTGTAATGCCCTTTGCCCGGAAATACGCAAAGGTATAGTTGGGATAGGAGAAGTACTCAACGGCATGGGCGCGCCGTTCGGGGTCATCACATCTTCCGTTGGCCGGGCGGAGATAGAAGCACTCAAACGGTCCGTCGCTTTCCGGCACGCGAAACGCAATCCCGATGAAGCCTCGGGCAAGATCCGGCGCATCCGGTAGAATACGGCTGCACACATCCACTTCAATCACACCGTTGTGAAAGTCGCAGTCAGGTACAACGGCACAGCTTCTCAGACCATATTCATTCTCCCTCACGTTCTTGACAACCCGGACAACCGGCTCTCCGTCAAGAATGACGTCACGCACAGCGACAAGGCTGGGTAATAGCGTTTTTTGGTTTATTAAAATCGGTTCTAAAATCTCCATTACTTTATCTCCTTCCAACATTGGGGGTCTGGGCTGTAAAAATCGCCGTTGGTGCCTTTTGCAACCGCCGGACAGCCCCGGCAATAGGCCAGCAGCTCACATTTGGCGCATTTTTCAAACTTGGTATAGTCGCGGTATGCCTCTATCTGGCAAACCCACACATCTGCCAGACGATCCTGAAATACGTTTCCCACCTTGCTCTCTGCCACCCGGCGGCAGGCATACACATCCCCTGTGGGAAGAATGGTAATGTGGCAGTTGCCGCAGTTGCAGCCACCGTAAATTACACCTTCCTCTGCGGAAGCAGGAATCTGGAACTCCCCGGTTTCATACTCATACAGTGTCCAAAGATGGTCTTTTTTGTTGAAGTAGGTATTACAGCCTTCCGCTTCGTATTTTTTGAACTTCTGATCGCACACGGTAAGCAGATCGCGGTATTCCTGCGGTGTCATACTGGC
Organism: Peptococcaceae bacterium; assembly: GCA_036303105.1. Taxonomy (GTDB): domain Bacteria; phylum Bacillota; class Peptococcia; order Peptococcales; family Peptococcaceae; genus UMGS1590. The sequence continues at coordinate 44,188 of JAXJBF010000135.1, forward strand.
ATCCAGATCCCCGCCGCTGGGAACATACCGGGAAAAAGCAAACACATTGGCGCCGGCTTTTACCACCGCGTCAATAATGCCCGGCACTTCCATGCGGTTTGTTTTGGAAACCGTTGTCATGATCACGCTTCGGATGCCGGCACGGTTGATGCAGCCGATTTTTTCCAGCGTACAGTCATAGGAGCCGGGCTTGCGGAACCAGTCATGGGTTTCACGAAGGCCGTCAATGGAAAGCTGATATTTTTCGCAGCCGTAATGTTTCAGTTCGGCGCACACCTGATCGTTCAGGTGGAATGGATTTCCGAGAATTGTAAAAGGCACTTTGTGTTCATGCAGCAAATCCAATAAGTGCCAAAAATCAGGGTGCAGAATTGGATCGCCGCCTGTAATATAGAAATACGGCAGGCGATGATACACTTTGCAAAAGTCCAGGCAATTGTAAAAAGTGTCTTCCATCTGCTTCCAGGTCATGGAATCGATCTTTTTGCAGGCATCACTCGAAAAAATGTAGCAATGTTTGCACCGCTGATCACATTCATCCGTGATGTGCCACTGAAAAGAAAAATACTGCCTCATGTTCTTTTTACCTCGCTTTATATTAAATCGGTTTCACCGAGCTATACTTCAAAAATTCCCGACGAGAGAGTGCTCGCCGGGAATGGTTTTAGGAACCAAGCGCTTGAGATTTATTGATCCCCAGCGCCGCAGGCTGAACCGCAAGCAACAGGTTTTTCTTCTGACTTATCAGAAGCACCGCAGGCAGAACCACAAGCGGCAGATTTTTCTTCCGGCTTATCAGAAGCACCGCAAGCAGCAGCAGGAGCAGTTTTCTCTTCCTTGTTCCATCCAAACAAATTTGAAAGTGCCATGGTTGTTTCCTCCATATCATTTATTCAGGGAAATGCTTTCCCTCTGTGGTTCTTATTGTACGGAGACTTTTTTCTCGCAACAAGTACGCACTTTTTTATAACCCAGTCACCTTTTTATAACCTTTGCGCTGTAACGAGGAAATCGGACGAAAATTTTATAATATTTGCTCCTACTATTGCTGCAAAAGTAAACTTAAATTATAATTTGATGTAACATTCAATTATGATCTAACATGCATTTGGAGGTGTTGCTTATGCGAACAAAAGCAGAATTACCGGAATGCCCAGTTGCAACAACCGTACAGCTAATCGGCAACAAATGGAAACTACTGATTATAAGAAATCTTCTTCACCGGCCATGGCGGTTTAACGAACTCAAAAGAGATCTGGACGGAATCAGTCAAAAAGTATTGACCGACAGTCTGCGTTCTATGGAGAAAGACGGAATCATCACCCGTACAGTATATCCTGAAGTACCACCACGAGTAGAATATGCACTAAGTGAATTGGGAGAGACCATGAGACCCATTCTTGCTTCCATGGAACAATGGGGAACAGATTACAAAGCTTCATTGACACAAAATAATATCGATCCAAAATAAAAGCACAAGGAAGCAATGCTTTCTATCATTGCTTCTTTGTGCTCAGACTGTAAAAACCTATCTTGGCAAAAATGCCAAGATAGGTTTTTCTTCATTTGTCGCTTCTGTTGATGACATTTTCAACAAACTAAAGCGCCTGCTTTCCCAAAAAGAAAACAGGCGCTCTGTCTTTATTCGCCAATGGCGTTGCCGGTGTAGAGCTGGTAGTAGCGTCCTTTTTCGGCAAGGAGTTCGTCGTGGGTGCCGCGTTCGATGATGCGGCCTTGCTCGAGAACCATGATGCAATCGGCATTTTTAACGGTGGACAGTCGGTGGGCGATGACGAAGGTGGTGCGTCCCTTCATGAGGGCATCCATGCCTTGCTGCACCAAGCTTTCAGTGCGGGTGTCGATGGACGAGGTGGCCTCGTCGAGAATGAGCACCGGTGGGTCGGCAACGGCCGCACGCGCAATCGCCAACAGCTGGCGCTGCCCTTGGCTGAGGCTGTCGCCATCCCCAGTAAGCATGGTGTCGTAGCCATCCGGCAAGCGGCGAATGAAGCCATCGGCATTGGCGAGCTTGGCCGCTGCAATGCACGCGTCATCGCTGGCATCCAGCCGCCCGTAGCGAATGTTTTCCATAACGGTGCCTGTGAACAGGTGCGTATCCTGGAGCACAATGCCCAGGCTGCGGCGCAGGTCGGCCTTGCAAATCTTGTTAATATTGATGCCGTCATAGCGGATCTTGCCGTCGCTGGTGTCATAAAAACGGTTGATGAGGTTCGTGATCGTGGTCTTACCAGCACCTGTGCTGCCAACAAAAGCGATCTTCTGTCCTGGCGTGGCATAGAGCTTGATGTTGTGGAGGATGGTTTTTTCTGGCACATAGCCGAAGTCCACATCGTCAAAGACAATGTCGCCTTCCAGCTTAACCAGTTGGAAACCGCCGTCCTGCTGCGGCACTTTCCAGGCCCAAATACCTGTGGCAGCAGCGGTTTCGCACAAGTTGCCCGATGGGTCTTCGCTGACATTGACAAGGGTGACATTGCCTTCGTCCACTTCCGGCGCTTCATCAAGCAGCGCAAAAATACGCTGAGCGCCAGCCATGGCCATGGCGATGGCATTTAGCTGCTGGCTGATGTGAGCCACTGGCATGGAAGCGTTTTTGTTCAGCGTCAGGAAGGACACCAAGGTGCCCAGTGTCAGGCCGGCATAGCCGCCAAGGGCAAAGACCGCACCAACCACAGCACAGAGCACGTAGCTGATGTTCCCAATGTTAGCGTTGACTGGCATGGCAATGTTGGCAAAGGTGTTGGCCTTATCGGCACTCGTGCGCAAAACATCGTTAAGGCGGCTGAAGTCCTCCTTTGCCGCTTCTTCATGGCAGAAAACCTTGACGACTTTCTGCCCATCCATCATTTCTTCGATGAAGCCATTGACGATACCAAGGTCACGCTGCTGCTCCGCAAAATACGCAGCCGATTTGGCAGCAATGCGTGTGGTCACAAAAAGCATGATGACGATCATGGCAATCGTCAAAATGGTCAGCGGGATGTCGAGGATGAACATGCTGACAAAGGTGCAGACAATGGTGATGGTTGAGTTGATCAGCTGCGGAATGCTCTGGCTGATGCACTGACGCAGCGTGTCGACGTCGTTGGTATAAACGGACATGATGTCGCCGTGGGCATGAGTGTCAAAATAACGGATCGGCAGCGACTCCATGTGTTTGAACAATTCAATGCGCAGACGGCGCAGTGTGCCTTGGCTGACAGAAACCATGATGCGGTTGTAGCCATAGGCACAAAGCACACCCAGGGCATAGGTCGCAGCCAACGAACAAAGAGCACCGGCAAGCGCCGAAAAATCTGGTGATTGAGACTGGGTCAACGGCACAATGTAATCGTCGATGAGCGACTGCATGAACAGGGTTCCGCGCAAGGTCGCCAACACGGTACCAATGATGCAGAGCACAACAAGCGTAAACGCAATTTTATAATTATGCAGCACATACGCCAGCACGCGCTTCATGGCCGTAAGCTGCTGACGTGTGGTCATTGTTTTTTTCATGACAGCGCCTCCCTTCACATCAACGCTTCGTCGAAATCGCCGCCGCCCTGTGTTTGGGCAATGAAGATTTCGCGGTAAATGGCATTGTTTTCCACCAACGCGTCGTGGGTGTCGAAACCGCTCACGCGGCCATCGTCAAGAACGAGGATGCGGTCGGCATCCTGCACGCTGGAGATGCGCTGAGCCACGATGAGTTTTGTCGTACCAGGAATTTCTTCTGCAAAGGCACGGCGGATGCTGGCATCGGTGGCGGTATCGACAGCGCTCGTTGAGTCATCGAGGATGAGCACCTTTGGCTTCTTCAACAAGGCACGCGCAATGCACAGGCGCTGTTTCTGACCACCAGAGAGGTTGCTGCCGCCCTGTTCGATCCAGGTGTTGTAGCCATCCGGGAAGCGCGCTATGAACTCGTCGGCGCAAGCCGCGCGGCAGGCTGCGGCACATTCTTCTTCGCTGGCATCTGGATTGCCCCAGCGCAGGTTGTCAAGAATGGTGCCTGAGAAAAGGGTGTTCTTCTGCAGCACCACCGACACCTGTTCGCGCAGCGCTTCCATATCGTACTGGCGCACATCCACGCCGCCAACACGCACACTGCCAGCATCCACGTCGTAGAGACGGCTCACCAGACTGACCAAGGTTGACTTGCCGCAGCCAGTGCCGCCGATGATGCCAATGGTTTCACCTGCGCGAATATGCACATCAATGTCATGCAACACCAATTCTCCGCTGCCATGACGATAGGCAAAATCCACATGATCGAAATCGATGCTGCCATCGCTGACGGTCATCAGCGGTTTGTCAGGATTGGTCAAATAAGGCGTCTCTTCCAAAACTTCGGCAATACGCCGGCCGCTGGCCGCACTCATCGTAATCATAACGAAGACCATCGAGAGCATCATCAAACTCATGAGCACACTCATGACATAACTAAACAGCGACGTCAGGTTCCCAGTGGTGAGATTGCCCGCCACGATAAAATGCGCGCCAAACCAGGAAAGCGCCAAAATGCAGCCATACACGACAAACATCATCACAGGATTGTTCAGCGCCAAGAGCCCTTCCGCCTTGACAAAGAGACGATAGAGACGGGTGGCCGCTTTTTCAAACTTCTCATTTTCGCGTTCTTCGCGCACGAAAGCCTTGACGACACGAATGGCCGATACATTCTCCTGCACACTGGCGTTCAAATCGTCGTACTTGCGAAACACTTCCGTGAAGATCTTGGTGGTACGCATCATAATAAAAATCAGCGCTGCCGCCAAAATCACAATGGCGACAAAAAAGATGCTGCTCAGCTGTGGACTGATGACAAAACACATCACCAAGCTGCAAATCAGCATCAGCGGCGAACGCACCGCAATGCGCAGCACCATCTGGTAGGCATTTTGCACATTGGTGACATCGGTGGTCATACGGGTAACCAGACCAGCGGTGCTGTACTTATCAATGTTGGCAAAGGAAAACGTTTGGATATTGGCATACATGCCTTCACGCAGGTTGCAGGCAAAGCCCGAGGAGGCCTTTGCCGAAAAACGACCGGCGAGCACACCAAAAGCCAGCGAAAAAAAGGCCATCACAAGCATGAGTCCGCCATAGCGGTAAACTTCGTTGATATTGCCAGCTTCAATGCCTTTGTCGATGAGCTCGGCAATAATGAACGGGATCAGGATTTCCATGATCACTTCCAACGCCGTGAACACCGGCGACAACAGCGAAGCTGTGCGATATTCTTTGAGCTGAGAAAACAGCGTTCGTATCATAAGTAAAGCTCCTTTCACATCAAATGAGGACTATCGTTTATATTATACGCGTCCCTTTCTTGATTGGGAATTTAGAATATGCTACTATTGGTAAATAAATCTTTCTAATCAGGAGGGAGCCTGCCCATGAACACCTATCAATTGCGCTGCTTTCTCGCAGTGGCCGAATACCTCAACTTCACCAAAGCTGCTGAACACCTTCACGTCACCCACCCAGCCGTGAGCCAGCAAATCCGCAATCTTGAAAAAGAACTGGACACCACCCTCTTTGAACGCAGCACGCGCTCTGTCAAACTCACGGCTGCCGGTCACATCTTTCTCGGTGACGCCCGCCAAATGCTGGAAATCGCCGGCCGCGCCAAGCGCCGCTTCAGCGATCCCCGCCATGACACCATCGAAGACCTCTCCCTCGGCACCAACAACTACCCCACCCTGTTCCGCCTCACCGATACCCTCGCCACTCTGCGCCGTGAACACCCCATGCTGCACCCACGGCTCCATGTCATCCCCTTCCAGCACATCTTTCGCCGCCTCGACGACGGCGACCTCGACGCCATCATTGCCTTCCGCGAAACAGCCCGCAACCACGCCACCTACAAGGAACTGACCAAGGCGCCGCTGGTCTGCCTCTGCACCAGCGAGCATCCGCTGGCCACCGCCGCCAGCGTCACCCTTTCCCAGCTTAGCGACATGCCGCTGGTCTCGATCACACCGCCCCACGCCTCCATGGCCATCCTCTCCATTCAGAGAAATCTCATGGGTGAACGCCCATCGTCTGATTTCTATTTCTGCGATTCGGTCGAAGCCACCACCACCCTCGTCAGCGCCGGCTACGGCATCGCTGTGCTGCCAGAACTGCTGGCACCCAACCATGCCCCGCTGGTGAAAGTGCCCATCAGCGACACGGAGCCCATCTCCTTCGGCATCTACTACCGCAGCCTCGCCGAAAAACCCCTGCTCGCCGCCTTTATCCAGGAACTGAGCCGCTCCTTCCAGTAAAAAAGCCGCCTGCATAGACATGACAGCATGTCCATGCAGGCGGCTTTTGTCGTGACGCAAAAAACCTCGCCAGCCACAGCCAGCGAGGTTACAGGTTTTATTATTTTCCGCCAAAAAGGGATTTCAACTTTGCGCCAAAGCCCTTCTTCTGAATGCCCAACAATTTGTTGATTTCATCACGATAAATGCTTGGATCCAGTGCGCCTGGAAGCGCTTCCTGGAATTCTCCATTGTTAATGATGCAAGTCTGTGGCACCCCAACCAGGTTCCAGCTCTTAAAGAGCGCGCGTGCATCTGGATCGTGAATTTCCATATTATAAAAATGCATTTCTGGATGATCGGAATATTCATCGGCGATCTTTTCCATATTTGGCATCAGACGACCACAAACAGAGCATTTCTGCTTCGTAAAAATCAAGAAACATTTTTCCTGATCGGCGACGATGTCGTTGTATTGTTGAATGGTGATCATTGGAATTTCCATGGGTCAGCCTACCTCCTATAGTCGTTTCTCGCTAATCTCCCTGTGTACTATCTTAACATTATCCATTCGCGTTGACAAGAATACTCGTATGAAAATTACGGGGCATTTTTCATGATATTTTATCATCATTATAGCTTTACAGTAAAATTACTGCCACCACACGCTAATCGGTCAAAAAACCTTCGCGGCGCAGCAACTGTTCCAGGTCGTCATACGTATTCAAGAGGCAGGCGTCACGGCGCAGCGCTGCCGCGTGAGGCAACCCTTTGACATACCAGCCAATTTGCTTGCGCATTTCCTGCATGGCAATGCGCTCACCTTTGTAGCGGCAGGCGAGGGCTGCATGATCGAGCATCACCTGTGCCCGTTCTGCCAGGCTTGGTTCCGGCGGCAGCGGCTGCCCCTGCCAAGCGGCGCGCAGCTCAGCGAAAAGCCAGGGCCGTCCCAAGGCGCCGCGTCCCACCATCACACCGGCAGCGCCGGTGGTCTCAAGAATGGCACGTGCGCTGGCAGCATCGACGACGTCGCCGTTGGCAAGCACCGGAATATCCACCGCCTGCACCACTTCGGCAATGGCCTGCCAATCGGCTTCGCCGCTGTAGTACTGACTGCGGGTGCGGCCATGCACCGCCAGGAAATCGCAGCCGGCCGCTTCCAGCCCGCGCGCAAAATCGGCAAGGTGGGGGTCACGTTCTTCCCAGCCAATGCGAATCTTCGCCGACAGCGGCACATCCACCGCATCACGCATGGCGCGAATGATCGCAAAGGCCACCTCCGGCGTGCGCAAAAGGCCCGAGCCTTCGCCATGGTTGGCCACTTTTGGCACCGGACATCCCATGTTCACATCGAGCATCTTGGCGCCATGGGCCACTGCCAGCCGTGCGCCCTCGGCCATGATCTCCGGCTCGCTGCCAAAAAGCTGCACCGCAATGGGCGCCTCTTCGTCGATGAGATCGAAAAGCTCGTAGCTTTTTTTATTCTTATAATGCAGCGCTTTGGCACTGACCATTTCGGTCACTTCCAAACCAACGCCATAACGGCGGCAGATGAGACGCATGGCCTTGTCGGTCACGCCTGCCATCGGCGCCAACACAAAGGGGTTTTCGCTAAAATCGATCATGCACGCCTTCCTTTCCATGGCTTAGTGCTTCGTTGAATCGGCAGTGTTCTGTGAGCCAGAAGAGAACCAGCCCCAGAGTGCAATGAGAATCATCACGCCAAAGAAGATGACGTGCCAGAGGGTGCTTTCTGGAAATTCAGCTGGCAGAATGCCGATGCGTTCATGGGCCAGCGTCACAATAACAAGCTTGATCCCTACCCAGGTCACGAGCAGGAAAGCGGCTTTTTCAAGTTTAGGGCGCTTATCGAGCAGTTTCACAAAAATCGTCGCCGCAAAACGCATCAGCACCACACCGCAAAGGCCGCCGCAAAGCACGAGAATGAATTCGCCGGCATCCATACCGCCGATGTGGCCCCAGCCGGTTGGTGGCAGAGAAATGGCAATCGCCACCGCTGCCAAAATCGAATCCACCGCAAAGGCGATGTCGGTGAACTCTACTTTAACGACCGTTTTCCAGAAATCCTTCTTGCTGTGCAGATAGGTCTGCGGTTCGCCCTTCGGCATGTTTTCCATGGCCTCATCGCCGTCTTTTTGTTTCTTATTGTATTCGTAAAGATTGTGCAGCCCCACATAAATCAGATACGCCGCACCCAACGCCTGCGCCTGCCACACATTCGCCAGAAAAGATACAAAGAACAGTGCCGTGAAACGCAGAATCACCGCACCAATCAGCCCATAAAACAGCGCTTTCTGACGCAGATTTGGCGCCAGCGGCCGCACCATCACCGCCAGCACCAGGGCATTGTCAGCAGAGAGCAGCCCTTCCATGGCAACGAGGACAAAGAAAATAAAAATATACTGAATCCATAGACCCCCGTCCATCGCGCCCGTTAGTAGTACATCCATTCAATAACTCCCTTTCTACCTGTCTCATTGTTCATGCAGTATTGTATGTTCACCGCCTGCCAGCGTCAAGCATAAACGCCAGCGGCCTTGCCCGGCATGCCTTCAAAAGAAGGACGCCTGGCAAGGCACGCGGAGTATTTTATTTGTCGTTGTCGGCATGACCGGCATCGTCTGTCGCAGCTTCTTTTGGCTTGGAAGAGAACCAGCCCCACAGCGCAATGAGAATCATCACGCCGTAGAAAATGACATGCCAGAGAGTGCTTTCTGGGAAGCTGTGAGGCAGGATGCCCAGCCCGTCGTGCGCAAGGGTCACCACAACAAGCTTGATCCCTACCCAGGTCACCAAGAGAAACGCTGCCACTTCCAGCGTTGGGCGCTTATCGAGCAGCTTCACAAAAATCGTCGCTGCAAAACGCATCAGCACCACGCCGCAAAGACCGCCAAGCAGCACCACCAGGAACTGGCCGCTGTCCATGCCGCCAATGTGTCCCAGGCCTGTTGCCGGCAAAGAAATCGCCAGCGCCACCGCTGCAAGAATCGAATCCACAGCAAAGGCGATGTCGGTGATTTCCACCTTGGCAACCGTCTTCCAGAAATCTTTCTTGCTGACCATGTAGTTGCGTTCTTCGTCTTCCGGCAGTTTGTCTTTCGAGCTTTCATGGCCTTCTTTCTTGCTCTTATTGTACTTGTAAATGTTGTGCAGACCAACATAAATCAAATACGCCGCACCGATGGCCTGTGCCTGCCAGATGTTCACCAGGTAGGACACGAAGAACAGCGCCACCAATCGCAGCACCACCGCCCCAACAAGGCCGTAGAACAGCGCTTTCTGACGCAGGTTTGGTGCCAATGGCCGCACCATCACCGCCAGCACCAGCGCGTTGTCGGCAGAAAGCAGCCCTTCCATCGCCACCAGCATCAAAAGGACAAAAAGGTATTGGATGACCATGCCGGCATCCAATGCGCCAAGGGCGCCAAAAAGTGTGAGTTCCATGTGTATCTCCTTTTCTACTTTGATTTTTGCACAAAAAAGGCCTTTGCCTTTCTTGTACGACAACAAGGAAGACAAAGGTCTTGCAATCAAAGGTTATTCCTTTTATGACAGAACCGGTGATGGCTCACGCGATGACGATTCTGCCTCTGGCTGGATGGCCAGTGCTACTCCCCTTTGCATATGAGGTTGATAGAAGTATAGCATTCGCCTGCACCGCTTGTCAATAACGATTTCCTTATAGCAGACTGCGGCGCACACTTATTTTTCTTCAAAACGCAAGGTGGTTGTTTTAAGATTGTGGCCAGTGTAGCAATGCGGAAAAATCTCCCGCGCCTTGGCAAGATAATCCTTCGGATTGAGCATGGCAGGGCTGTAATGGGTGAACCACAGCTCTTTCACATCGGCCTCTGCGGCCAGCTGTGCCGCTTCACAAAAGACCATGTGTCCCTTGCTGGCAGCGTCCTGCTGCTTGTCGCTGTCGCCGTAGAGCCCTTCTGCCACAAAAAGATCGCTCTCGCGCACCAACTCTACCAGCGCTGGCGCTGGTCGGCAGTCGGTGGCGTAACTCAGGCGCAGCCCCCGGCGCGCAGGTCCCAGCACATCTTTCGGCTGAAACGTGCGGCCTTCATGCGTCACGCTTTCGCCATTCTGCAAATGGGACCACAACTGCACAGGAATGCCCGCCGCCTTGGCACGTTCCACATCGAAACGGCCGGCACGCGGTAAATAACAGCTGTACGCCAGGCAAGGCACGCGATGCTTCACCGGCTGCGTGGTCCATTCCAGCTCGCCGGTTTTAAAATGCGACACTTCCTTGAATGGCAGCTCGTGCAGCACCAGCTCAAATGGCAGCGGCCCGCAGATCACCGTCAGCCCGCGCACAATGCGCTCCAGCCCCTTGCCGCCCCAAAGATGCAGCGGCTCCGTGCGGTGGTTGTTGGCGATGGTCATCAGCAGCCCCGGCAGCCCGCCAACATGGTCGCCGTGGTAATGGGTGAACAGAATGTGGTCAATATGACGGGCACTGAATCCCGACAAGTGCAGCGCCACCTGTGTGGCCTCGCCGCAGTCAATGAGCACACAACTGCCCTCGTGACGCACCAAAAGCGCTGTCAGGAAGCGCTTTGGCAAAGGCATCATACCGCCGCAGCCCAACAGACAAACGTCAAGCATGACGACGGCCTCCTTTATTGCGCAGCGCAATGAGGCGCAGCCCTTCCAGCGTCAGCATGGTATCAATGGTGTTCACATAGCGGCAGTTCGTGCAAATGGTTTCGCTATGACCGCCAGTGGCAACAACAAACACATCCTCCGGCGTGCTGCCCATTTCGCGGGCAATGCGTGCAATCATACCATCCACCAAATCGGCATAGCCGAACACCAGCCCAGCTTGCATAGCATCCACCGTCGTGCGGCCAATAACATGATCCGGCGCCACCAGCTCCACCTTTGGCAATTTTGCCGCATGGCTGAACAGCGATTCCATAGAAATGCCGATGCCTGCATTGATAGCCCCGCCAAGGTATTCCTTGTCGGCGTTGATGGCACAAAACGTGGTCGCCGTGCCAAAGTCCACAATGATCAACGGCGCACCATAGCGCTCAATGCCGCTGACTGCGTTGACAATACGGTCGGCACCCAATTCTTTCGGATTTTCGTAGCGAATCTTGAGGCCCGTTTTCACGCCAGCCTCAACAAGCAATGGTGAAATGTGAAAATAATTTTCACAGGTGCGCACCAAGGTGCGCGTGAGGTCCGGCACAACCGACGAAAGAATGATCTGATCGATCGCCTCAAAGCCGAGCCCTTTTGTGGCAAAAAAGTTTGAACACAGCACCGCATACTCGTCGGCTGTGCGGCGGGCATCGGTAGCAAAACGCCAGCTGGCGAACAGGCGGTCCCCTTCATAGACCCCCATAACCACATTGGTGTTCCCAATATCAAAGGCTAATAGCATTGTGCCTTCCTCCATTTCTGAATTAGTCGTTATGATAATCTGGCAGCGCGCGCTGAATGACACGTACCAGCGCCACGGTCAATACCGTCGCCAGAATAAGTTCTACAATAAACTGTGGCAGAATAGCGATCCAGATAGCCATTGGCACATAGCCCAGCAAAATGGCAAAGCCAATGAAGCCGATGGTGTTGGTCAGCGTGCCGCAGATACCGGCAAAGGCTGCTCCCAACAAATGATGACGGCCAAAAGCTTTGTACACCAGGCCACTGACCACGCCAATCAAGATACGTGGCAAAATGGCAACGATTGGATCTGGCGGAATGGATGATGGCGTAATAAAGCTGTAAATGCCCATAATCAGCCCCGTAAAGGCGCCAACCACTGGCCCTTCCAGCACACCAGCAATGATAACCGGCACATGCATGATCGTGGCATAGCCACTCAAGTTTGGCACCGGAATCAGCCCCAGGCCGGTGACACCCAGCACCACGCAAATGGCACCGAAGACCCCGCCCATGACAATCCGCCGTGTGGTTCGTCTCTGCATCGTTCGTTTGCTGCTCGTTGTGTTTCTTGCACTCATGTTGATTCCTCCTAGCTTGTTTTTGCCAGGACTGCGTTCTTCACGCAGCCCATCCCGGGCCTCTTCAGCTCCAGGTGGCTTGTTCTGAGATAGAAACGCAATAAAAAAACAGGCTCTGTGCAGCGTCTCGCGACTGCCGCCAGATACCTGTTATATTGTAGCGAATCCACCCGCCCCGTGCAAGTCGAAAAATGCCCGAAAAGGCATTTATTCACGACCGAAAACGAAGGCACCGTTAACACATGAAACCATTTCGCTAACCGATTCACCAACTAATTTTTCAATTCACCAACTGATTCACCAACTAATTTTTCAATTCACCAACTGATTCACCAACTAATTTTTCAGTTGATATATAAAACTTCTTCCTTTTCTAACCTTTTCAATCAATCCTGCTTCAATCAACCGTTTCGTCGCTTTAGACGCACCAGCAGATGTTTTTATTCTGGTAATAGAACAAATCTGGGCCGCTGTAATAAACCCATTTACCTTAATGTAATCATAGATGATTTGATCTGTTTCATTTTTTAGAGCAGGCGCCTCATGAGAGATTGTGTAAATATCTATCTGTTGATTCTGCGCACCATAATCACGATTTAAATAATAACTTGTCCAGCGTCCCTTTTTATTGACCACAAGCATCTCTTTATCAACCAGCACAGAAAGGAGATGACCGATGTCCACACTGTGCAATTCTAACATTGATTGCAGGCGGCTATTCGTTACGCCATTTTCCAAATATGCAGTTCCAAGAATAATCTGTTCTTCCCGATTTAACTGCAAGTAGGTTGAACCAAATAAACGTTGCAGGTATTCTGAACATTCCTCAGGCATCAGAGAAATTGTCCATAATCGCAATTCAACCTGATGCAAATTTTCATTCTGACTCAAATCGGGTTTTCTCCAATTTTCTGTTGCCCACGCATTTAAAATGGTTGGAAAACCTGAGCCAATATTATCTCCTAAACCAATCATTCGAAACATCGTTTGTATGCGAGGATTTCTAGCCAAAGAATGTCCACCTTCGTAAATGTCCCGCACTAGAAGCTTTAAATGGCCAGGATTGGAAAACAAAAAACCTTTATCTGACTTTATCACCTTAAGCACGCCCGTAATTAAATAATCACTATGAATCACCATATTTATAAGAGCTTCTCTGATTGCCTTATGAACCATAGTATCATCTATACGCACCATGCCAGTCAATTGAAAAGGACGCTTAATATCTCTCACCAATTTTGGCATAATCCGACGCACAAAATTATAAAGATTGTTTTCCCATTGACCGTCATACGTAAGTCGATCACTCCAACGTGCACCAGATGAAAGATTGCTTTCATCTATATAGTCCATCCGAATATTATCAAACCGTTCTCGAACAGCAATGCCTTTACCAAACATCAACAAACCTGCAGCAGTTAACCATGCTTTGCCTGTACTGCGATCAATCGCATATCCACCCATATTTTTAAGGAACTCCTGATCTTCAATACTGTTCCAAATGTGCTCAGGATTTTGATGTTCAAATTCAATACGATATGCTCTTAATGAATCTCTATCGATATCTGCCATCGTGTAGCCATCTAACAAACCACCATCATTACCTGAATCACTGGCATCTCGAAACATGGCTTTAACTTCATCTTCTGTGCAATGATAATCGCCCTCGTTATTGCGTTTAAAACTGCCTTTGATAGGATTGTTGTTAATATAGACTGGCCTGTATTTATAGCTCGCCCGTGGCACTTCAATCCACATAATCGTTTTCCCATCAATCTCACAAGAACCTACATTGCTATCAACTAAAATATTAACATTCACTTTTTCACTGTTAATCGTATTCCAAAAATCGGTAATGCGTTGATTGATATGTTCAATGTGTACAAAAGAAAATCGTTTTTTAGGATCTATTTCCCTCACATGCTCTTCAACCCCAAATAAAATAATGCCGCCGTCTGTATTCGCAAAAGATGAGTAGGTCTCCCATACAGAGTTCGGTAATTTGCTTTCTGCTTTCTTGCATTCAAAATTAATTCTTTCACCATACCTTAGCAAATCAAGAATATTTTCTTTGGTGACCATGGATGGAGGCCCTCCTTTCTTATTCACAAGCAAAAAAACAGGGAATGACGGGCGCGGCCCACTCATTCCCTGCCATCTGTTCACTTATTTACTGCTCGCTGCGTGCTTTCCAGCGAGAAACAATGGAGATTTTTTCGTATTCATCCTTGAGCAGCCCCAGCACCCACTGGTCCACGTACTCGCCGCCGGTGAAGATGTGGCTGCGCAGCTGTCCTTCCATGCGGAAGCCAAAATTCGACGCTGTGCGGATCGCCAGCTGGTTGTTGTCGTTGATGCGCATGTAGCAGCGATTGAAACCAAACTGATAAAATACAATGTCGCAGAGCACGATCATCAAATCAATGCCATACCAGCCCAGGCGACGTGATGTGTCGGCAATGCCCAGCGAAATGCGCGCGTGGCCATTCTGACGGTCGATGTCGCTGATAGACGCCACGCCGATCGGAATGTTTTTGTGTTTGGTGGAAACCAAAAAATTCACACGTTCCGCATGAGGATCGGAGATGTCGGCACCGTTGCGGATTTCTTCCATAATCATTTCCAGCGAGTTGCCGGTGTAGCCATCGTAAAGCTGACGGAATTCTTTATTCAGATACCACTTCTGGAGCACGTCTGCATCCTGAATTTGTGGTTTGGTTAAGACGACTTTTTTTCCAGAAAACATTCTCAATCACCTCGTCATTTTCTTACTAATATAATACCGATTAACTGGGAGAGGGTCAATGCTCAAATATGAAAAAAGCACCTGTCCCACCGGACAGGTGCTAGAACTGGGGTACTAGGATTCGAACCTAGGAATGCATGGGTCAGAGCCATGTGCCTTACCGCTTGGCGATACCCCAACAACGCAAGAATTATTATAGCGTAAGATGCGCGGGGACGCAAGCCTTTTTTACGAGATTTTTAACTTTTTTTCATCTTTTTCCGTGCGCGGCGTTCCAGCGCGCTCCAGAAGCAGCCCACCGCGATACAGAAAGCATCGCCGATGAGCACTTCCACTGGCAGCGGCAATCCACTGAGCGGCGCACTCCAATGCAGGCGGAAAAAGAGCATCTGAAACAGATAGATCGTCCAGGTGGAGCGCCCAATCGTGCGCACCACGGTGTGCAGCTTGCCCGGCAGCTGCCGGTATTCGAAGAAATAGAAGGCGAACACCGCCACGGCAATATAATAGAAGCTGGCGTACACATTGGTGTTGAGCCAGTAAGTCGTCAGCGGCCAGTCGAGGCCGTAAAATTCCAGCGCCGTGATATAGCCAAGGCTGAACACCGCCCCCAGCGCCACCAGCCACAGGCGCACGCGGCTGCGCCACAAATAGAAATACAGCCCAAAGGCCGCAATGAACAGATAGCGGATAAAGAGCAGGCGGTTCAGCGCCCGCGGAATGTCCAGCGCGCCCACGGCAAATTCATAGAGCATGTCCAATAAGAGCGCCGCCACAAGCGTCTGTGTCGGCCAGCGGCGCAAAAGCAGGTACAAGAGCGGCGCCAAAAGCAAAAACTGCCAGTAAATGCAGAAGAAATAGCCGCCGTGGCTGCCGCCATTGAGCCCGCCGCTGATGTAAGCGTAGAGCAAATTTCCCAGCGAAAAACGCTCGCCCAGCCAGAGATTGGCCCCCAGCTCCACCACAAAGAGCAGCGTGTACGCCGGCAGAATACCGCCAAATTGCTTCTTCAGCTGCGCCGGTGCATAGAGCGCACCCAGCGTGTCCAGCCCGTGGCGTTCCGCCGACATGGCAAAATTATAGCTCGAAATAAACATAAACAGCGGCATCCCCATCTGAATCACATAGATGAAGAGCGGAAAATCCTTTTCGCTGTACGTAAAAAAATGCGTCGTCACCACCAGCACAATGGCAAACGCCTTGAGATAATCAATGATCGGAATGTAATGTTTCTGCGCCATGACAGCCTCCCCGCAACACACAACGTTTTTTCACTACGATTATACAGCAGATTGCGGTGTTTGCCAAAGTTTTCCAAACTTTTTCGCATTCCGCCTATACGCCGACGCGCCGGTCGTGCTATAATCCCTATAGACGATAAAAGTTTGAAGGAGGCATTTTTTATGCAGCATACGACCAATACTCATATTATTTTTGCAGACAGCGCCGACGACGCCAAGGCACAGTTCCTCGCCCTGGGTGTAAAACCAGACGAAGATCCAAACGCTCAGCTCGACATCTGCAAATGCACCGAAGAAGAAGACTTCGACTTCGAATCCCCATTCAACCTCATCGGTGAAGTATCGCTGAGCCCTGAATACATGGAAAAGATCAACACCGATCCACAGCGCGCTTACGTGCTCTACTACATCGAAGAAACCGACAACGCATAAGGATCATCCAGCGCCTGCCTTCGGGCAGGCTGTTTTTGTGAAAGGAGGTGCCACATGGACCCACTGGACCCACAATCACCGGACGAATACCAAAGCGTCGCCGCCTACGGCGAAGATGAATTCATCATCGAAAAATCGCGCTTCATCGGCTACGCCCTGCCCGTCGCCACAGAGGACGAAGCCCGCGGCTTCATCAAAGAGCTGCGCGAGCTGCATCCCCAGGCCACCCACGTCTGCTCGGCCTGGATCATCGGCCGCGGCGGGCTCACCATGCGCTTCTCCGATGACGGCGAGCCTTCCGGCACCGCCGGCGTGCCCATGCTGGAAGTGCTGAAAAAAGAAGGCCTCACCGACGTCGTCGTTGGCGTCGTGCGCTACTTTGGCGGCGTCAAGCTCGGTGCCGGCGGCCTCATCCGCGCCTACACCCGCGGCGCCGTGGTCGGCCTCGAAGCCGCCCGCATCACCACCTGGACGCGCCACCGCGCCCTCACCCTCTCGGCCGACTACAGCTTCCAGGGCACCATCAGTCACCAGCTCGAAAAAACCGACTGGCTCCTGGAAGACACCACCTACGACGACCGCGTCCACTACCGGCTCTACATCCCCGCCGACGAAGAAGACGCCGCCAGCGCCCAGATCGCCAACTGGACCAACGGCCGCGCCGATCTCGACTGGGGCGCCCTCTGCTACAAAGGACGCAAGCAAGCCTGAACCACCAACGCAGCCTTCGGCTCACTGCCGGGGCTGCTTTTTTCATGCCCGCAAAAAAACACGCGGCACAAAGCCGCGTGTCTCGATCAGTTCATCGCCTCAAAGGCTTCCAGCGCGTTCAGCGCGATGACGTGCCGCTCATCGCCATTGGTGGCAATGAGATCGTTGCCGTCGATCTGCAGCTGGCAGCGCACAATCTCAAAGTTCATGTGATACGTCGTGGTTGTCGGTGCATCACCCAGCGTTGTCGCATACAGCGTCGTTGGATCGTTGTCCGCGCTGTTCCAGCCGCCGGCGTTCATGTTGGCCGTCGTATACAGCCGCTCGCCGTCCACCGCAAAGCCGCCCGAGCCCGGCACATCGCAGAGATAAGTCAGCGTGCCGTCGTCCTCCACGCGAAACAGCGGAATCGGCTGATCAAACACACCCTCGCAGTTGATGCGCAGATAAATCACATCGTTGCACACCACCTGCGTCACCGGCTCAATCACCACCGACATGTCTGCCACGCCCTCCAGATCGAAGCCCTTCGGCAGCGCGGCCTTGTGAATGCCGTCCTCATCGGCTCGCAGCAGCTTGTCGCCAATCACATCATAAAGCGGCGCATCGTCGCAATACAGCCACACCACCCGCGTGGCGTTGTCCCAGTACACACTGCCGAACAGCTTGCCAAAATCGCGCACCGGCAGATACACATGACCATCCCGCTCCAGCGGCGCCGTCTTAAAGCGGCCCTTCTTGTCGTTGAAGGTGTAGCTGCGACTGCCCACCTCAAGCCAGAGATCCACGCCTTTTGTTTCATTGAAAATATGGATCTTGCCGTCGTCCTCCTTGGCCGTGAAGCCCAGCCCATCGCTCACCAGCCCCAGCGGCATCATCGTGCGCCCGCTGTCGCTGATGTACACAAAGCCCATCTCCGACGAACCGCCGTAGCTCCCCTGATCGTTGATGCGAAAATACACCTGCTCCGATTCCGCCTGCGCCGCGCCCGGCCACAAAAACGCCGCCGCACACACCAGCACCACCAACACCATGCGCCACTTCATCGCACATCCCCATCCTTTCTCTGTCCCTGTGCATCCTTGTTATAAATCTATCATACCACCGCCGCCCGCAAAAAACTTGAATATTTTCTTAATATTTCGCAGCACCGCCCTGTTGATGCGTTTCAAAAGACCACCACCGTCAGCCTTTGCCACTTGACATAAAATCATTGCAATTACTACAGGAATAGAGGATAATAAGGGAAATGGAATTTCTCAAAAAGGAGGCGACCCACGTTGCTTTTAGACTACGAACTTCCAACCCATGTCATACTCCAGAAAGATGCCCTGGCTGAACACGCCCAGCTCATCGCCGCCATGGGCCAGCACGCCATGCTGGTCATGGACGCCGGCCTTGACGATGCCCACCCGGCAAAGCAGGAAATCCTCTTCTGTCTCGATTTTAACGATATTGAACGCACCATCTACCTGCACACCCGCAAAGTGGCGCCCGGCATCGCCAACCTCGAAGCCGGCGCAGCCCTCGCCCGCGAAAGCCAGGTGGATTTTGTCATCGCTGTTGGCTGTGATGCCACCCTCGAAGCCGGCAAAGGCATCGCCCTGCTGGCCGCGCAAAGCATCGACAACGCCACGCTGCTGCAAACCGACATCGCCCGTCCGCTGCCGATCGTCTGCATTCCAACAGAGCCAGGCAGCGGCACCGAAGTCACCCCAGAGATCCACGTCGCCCAGAGCGGCCTCGATCGCCTCACCCTCGTGCGCAACCCGCTGGCCAGCCCTAAGCTGAGCCTGCTCGACCCGCGCTACACCCTGCACATGCCGCGTGACATCGTCGTGTCCAACTACATCAAATCCCTCGGCCGCGCCGTCGAAGCCGTCACCTCGGAAAAAGCCAACCCGATCAGCGACGCCATCGCCATCGCCGCCCTCGGCACCGCCAGCGAACTCGCTGACAAACTCAACGACCCTGAAACCGACATCGACGAGGACATCCACGAACAGCTCATGCTCGCCGCCAACCAGGCAGGCCTGGCCATTGCCGCCAGCGGCGCCAACCTCATGGAAGCCCTCGCTTCACCGCTGACCTACGTCAGCCCTGTGCACCTCGGCCAGGCCTACGGCCTCATTCTGCCGCCGGTGCTCTCCTACCTCATCGAACGGGCACCGCTGGTCAGCGACGTCATCATGCAGAGCCTCTACGTCAACACCCTTGAAGACCTCGAGGACTGCCTCTGGAACCTCATCGGCGAAATCACGCCAATCACCCCCGATGACCTCGAACGCTGCGCCAATGCCGCAGCCGCCAACCCCCTCATCAAAAACGGCGTCCTCTCCCTCGAGTTTAAGGAAATCGCCAGCTGCTACGCCCACCTCCTGGTCGAATAACCACAGGCGGCGCAGCTCCACCACAGCTTTATCCCTCAGCGCCCATGCATCTTTTGTCTGTCTTTGCATGGGCGCTATTTTTATGCCCATCAGCCCACGCTGTAACCATTTTCTTATTATTTTTCCACTTTTTCCGGACACATCGTCATCAATTCTGTGTTACACTATTCGTGTCCCAAGGTCAACGTGTTTTTTCCCCTTTTTCACAGCGACGGGACAACGTGATCCGTTGCACATCTTTTCTCCTTTCTTTTTTTACCATCGCAAACGGATCAACACAACACAGCATAGTATGCTTACTTTCCTAAGCCAGAAACGGCAGCGCACCCCAAACCCGCTGCCGTTTCTATTTTTTTGTTTCTATTTTTTTATAGATAATTATAAAAAGCGTTCATCAATCACGGACAGAATATTCATATTTTCTCAACATTCTTACGTATTTTCTATGCTATAATAAAGCCACAGTTGAGGTGCGTTTTTTCTTCCTTTTTTTCACATCTCAGCTGACCATTCGATCGTGTTTTCTCCCTTATTTTCTCGATCGAATGTGCCTCAATTTTCCAGAGCAATATGCAACGTGGAAAACGGCGGCGAGCCTTTCTCGCCGCCGTTTTCTTTTTCCAGGCAAAACATGGGCCGCACAGTCACCCTTACTTGGCAATTTCTCATAAGGTTCTTCACTTTTTCCTGACACCTGCCGCCCGGCCCTGTGCTAAAATAACAGTGTCAGTTGAGTTGAATTTTTTCTCCCTTTTTTCATCACTCAGCTGCACACACAATCCGTTTTGCATTGAAACGGTCCGCGTCAGGCGTTTTCTCCCCCTTTTTCGCCAGCGCCGACCGTCAAGAGTCCGAAAGAAAACAGCAGCGTCTCTCCCGCTGCTGTTTTTCTTTTGCCCAAAAACCGCCAGACGCGGAAAAACGCGAAAAATATACCGCAAAAACTCAGAAAAACGTGGAAACCCGCTTCATTGACAGCAAAAAGCGACGGCTGCCGAGGCCGTCGCTTTTGTTTGTGTTTAGTTTGCCAAATATCCCTTCGGGACTAGTTCGCAGCAA
>JAXJBF010000136.1:0-2479 GCA_036303105.1 Peptococcaceae bacterium
CAGATCGAGCAGGTCATCTGCGGCGGCGAAAACTACGACGGCGCCCGTCCCTGCCATTTTGAATGGGTGCAGCGCCTCCACGACGAATGCGTCCGCGCCGACACCACCTTCTGCTTCATCGAGACCGGCACCCGTTTCGTCAAAGACGGCAAAATCTACCACCTGCCTTCCAAGCGCCTGCAAAGCCGCATGGCCCACCGCTCCGGCATGAACCACCAAGGCCGCCCCCAGCACTTTCTCCTGCGCGATCCCCTTGGCTGGCCCATCGCCGACAGCGACCGCTACACGCCGCACTACGGCAGCCAATGCCGGGAATGCGCCAGCCGCCTCATCTGCAACGGCTGCGCCGACTGCGGCCAGTGCGACCGCCGCGCATAAAAAAATCGCCGCCGTGCACAGCACAGCGGCGCCTTCTCGCCAATAAAAAAACGACAGCCGCAATGGGCTGTCGTTTCTTACGTTCGACCGACCATGGAAAAAAGGGAGAGAGAAAAAAACATGACCGTTCGAATGGTTTCTCGGGATATACAGCTGAGGTGTTGAAAGGGGGGGAGAAAACAACTCCCTCAACTGATGGTCTTATTATAGCGCAAAAACCTGCCCAAGATGTGCGGAAAGATTAAAGAACCTTATAAGCAATTATGAAGAATGCTGTTACCAAAACGACAAGATTTACTGCTTTTCAGCTGCGAAAAGTGAGACAATTCTTGAAACAGCTGCCGCGTAAGAATATAATGAAAGAAAATACAACGTACAACCATAGAACAGGAGGATGGAACATGAAAAAAAGAATCTTGAGCCTGCTCGTCATTGCGGCTCTCTGCCTGAGCCTGCTGCCGCAGGCAGCCTTTGCCGCAGCGGGCAGCAGTGTCAGCATTGGCAGCCTCACCCTGAGCGGCAGCAGCGACGCGCCCGCCTATGCCTGCACCAGCGCCGATGGCACCGTGACCACGACAGGCGCTGATGAAAGCACCTACAACATCAAATGGGACGGCGCCACCCTGACCCTCAGAAACGCCACCGTCAACGCCAGTGATGCCGCTGTCAACGAAGGCGACGCCGTCAGCGCCGCCAACGACATCACCGTCAACCTCATCGGTGACAACCGCCTCACCGGCATTGGCAAGCAAAGCGCCGGCCTCGCCGTGTACAACCAAGGCGCCCTCCGCATCGGCGGCAGCGGCAGCCTCGTTGTGGAAGGCGCCCATGCCGGCATCTATATTCACGACAACGCCTTCACCATCACTGGCGGCAGCATCACCGCCAACGGCGGCGTGTACTGCTACGGCCTCACCATGAGCGACGGCGCCCTGAACGCTGTCACCACCGCCAACCATGTCGGCCTTATCTCCGAACAGGATGTTCGCATCACTGGCGGCAGCCTCAGCGCCAGCGGCGGCCTTTGCGGCATTGCCCTGTTCTATGACCACGACCTGAGCATCAGCGGAGATGCCGCCGTCACCGCCACTGGCGGCGTCGATGGCATCCGTGCTCTCGTCAGCGACGGCCAGGCCGACAAGTGCGACATCCACGTCAGCGGCGGCAGCCTCGCTGTCAGCGGCGGCGAACAAGCCATCAACCTGCATGGCGATCTCCACATTGCTCCTGCCGGCGGTGCCCAGGCAGCTGTTGCCACCGGCACCCATGCCGAAGATGCAGCCGCGCTGGCAGGCTCCCCATTCAGCGACGAAGCCCTGCTCACCGATGCCGTCGGCGACAGCAGCTATCTCAGCATCAGCATGCAGGGCAGCAGCACCGCCCTGCCATTCACCGACGTGCGCGCGGACGACTGGTTCTACGACCCTGTGTGCTATGTCTATAACAACGGCCTCATGACCGGCACCTCGGCGACCACCTTTGAACCGAACACCAGCCTCAGCCGTGCCATGCTCGTGGCGGTGCTCCATCGTCTGGAAGGCAGCCCGCAAGCCAGCGCTGGTGACTTCACTGACGTGGCCGACGGCGACTGGTACACCCAGGCCGTGAACTGGGCAGCCAGCGTCGGCGTGGTCAATGGCTTTGACGACGGCACCTTCCAGCCAAACGCCGCCATCACCCGCGAGCAAATGGCCGCCATCCTGCGCAATTACGCGCAGTACAAGGGGATGGACGTTACAGCGACCGGCGACCTCAGCACCTACAGCGACGCCGCCAGCGTCAGCAACTGGGCGAAAGAGTCTGTTACATGGGCTGTGGAACAGGGGCTGATCTCAGGCATGACGGTGGACACCTTGCAGCCACAGGGAGTCTCCACAAGAGCACAGGTAGCTGCGGTTCTTCAACGTTACTTGGCAAACTAAATCCAAACAACAACGACGGTCCTTTTGGGGCCGTCGTTTTTTGTGTGCAAAAGAAAAACAGCAGCGGGAGAGACGCTGCTGGTTCCATTCGGACTCTTGACGGTCAGCGCTGGCGAAAAAGGGGGAGAAAACGCCGGGCACGGACCGTTTCAATGCAAAACGGATTGTGTGTGCAGCTG
>JAXJBF010000137.1:0-90823 GCA_036303105.1 Peptococcaceae bacterium
AATTATTTGTATGGGCTTTGACGTGGCTCCCTATCACGTGATATACTGAATAAAATGATTTGAAGATTAAATATGAACGTAAAGTCATTTTTTGAAGGAGGTTTTTTTATGTTATTAAAGGATATTATGACGAAAGATGTCTTAACGTTGTCGCCAAATGATTCGCTGGAACAAGCGGCAGAGTTATTTGTTAATCATGGTATAAGTGGGGCGCCTGTAATTGATGCTTTTAATAATGTAATTGGTATGTTGACAGAAGGAGACTTGGTGCGACAGCAAAAGCCATTAACAAAACCACTTTTTTTGATGCTCTTCGATGGTGCGATTCCGGTTAATTTAAAAACGATTAAAAATGAAGTTGAAGAAATGGGGGCTACAACCGTTGCTCAACTAATGACACAAGATGTGGTTTCTTTGCATGAATATGATCCGGTAAGTGAAGCTGCGGATTATATGATTGAAAAAAACATTAATCGAGTACCAATCATCAATGATGAAGGTCAATTGCTTGGGATTGTTACTCGTCATGATATTGTTCGAGCAACTTATTTGGAACATCAAGAAGAAAAAAATGACGACTGAAACATATGATTTACAAAAAGCGTTAAAGCTCTCTGTTATGCTCGGTGCTGCTCTCATGGAGAACGGTGCCGAGATTTATCGTGTAGAGGAATCTATTCTGTTTTTATTGAGAGCATATGGTGCTAAACGTATAGATGTATATGCATTGCCAAATATTATAATTGTAACGATTGAGACAAGTGATGAGATTTCATATACAAAAACTCGTCGTATTCATCATCGATCCGTTGATTTTGAACGATTGATCCGTCTTAATGATTTTTCGCGAAGACTAAGTAGTAATCCAATCCCTCCGCAAGAGGGGATTGACGCGTTGACAACCTATTGCAAAGGATGTGGATATTCTCCACCTGTCATTTGGCTGAGTTATGGGTTAGCAGCAGCTTCGTTTGCAATGATGAGTGGCGGAACTTTTGCAGATGCTGCGGTTGCCATAATATGTGTGTTTATGGCTCGAGTGGTCAGCGTTCCACTTGAGTTAAGACATGCAAACGATTTCTTTACGACAATGATTGCAACTTATATTCAACTTGTTGTAGCGTTTATTTTTTCAACATATTTTAGTGAATTACATATGAATAATATTATTGTTGGTACTTTAATGATGTTATTCCCTGGACGTGGTTTTATGACAGCAGTTCGTGATGTTATTGCGAAAGATTTGAGCGCAGGTCTGATTGAGGCAATGGAAGCAATCGTAATTGCGGTCGCCATTGCCATTGGTTCGGCGCTTGCTTATTCGACGTTTCCGATCTTAGTAGGAGTGATGCCATTATGATGATTTATGTTGCAGCATTTACTTCATCATTCTTTTTTGCAATACTTTATGAGACTAAAGGTCCTTTAGCCATTTGTTCAGCATTTTGTGGATTGCTTGGAAAAATTGTGTTTGATATGTTAGATGGATCAAATATTGTTTTTCAATTTTTTATCCCAACTATTGTAATGTGTGTCTATGCTGAAATTTTTGCACGTATTTGCAAAGTCCCTGTAATGGTTATTACAACCATTGGTATTTTGCCAATCGTTCCCGGGATCAAATTTTATAACACAATTGACAGTTTATTGAATAGTCATGTAGCTGACTTTTATTCTTATGGTGTTGATACATTACTGTCTATGGGAGCAATGGCTATTGGTCTCGTTTTGGTATCATCAATGGCACGAATGATCAAAATGATAAAAAGAAAGGCACCCAAATATCGTCGCTTTATGCCAAGGATGAGATGAAATATAGTTCAATGCCATGATTATAGAAAACGAAAAGAGGAAGATAGATGGAGCTATCAAATTTAATTGCAATGACAGTACCGGTAGAAGTTCATGCAGAACGTTGCATCCATCATTTTTCACCACGTGCTACTTGCAAAAGTTGCGTACAGGTGTGTCCAACGCATAGTATTCACCTGCATAATAATACAATTATTATAGAAAATTGTGAGGGGTGTGGTCAGTGTATTCAAGTATGTCCTCATGATGTATTTGAAATGGATTTTCCGTCAGCCTTTGCACAATCTACAGAAACTCCGCTTGTAATCGCATGTAAAAAAATGTCTCTTTCAGATATGCCTTTTCTATCTTCTGGCTGTTTACAGCAATTTACTTGGTTGCAGTTGGCACTTTTAGTAAAACGTTTTGGAAAGATTGTCTTATATGCAGAGCATTCTTTTTGTAATTCTTGTGATATAAATTGGTTTCCTGAAGGTCAAATTATGTTAATGAAACGATATGGCTTAAATGAATATGCGGATAAAATACATATTATTCGAGATGAAATTAAACTTAAAGAGTATATAGAGAATAATTTTGTAGCATTTAATACAAGACGGGAATATATTAAGAATCAGTTTGAGAATGTCAAGCATGTTGCCGAGAAGTATACAAAGCAATCTCTGTCAGGATATCTAGATGCATTTCGTGAAACTGTTACACCGAACTATGCATTGTCCTTTGAAAAGATGCAAGCAAAAGCATTATCTCTCAATGAGTTATATGATCATATGCAGCATCCACCATTATCAGAAACTATTCCATTGCAAACATTAGCAAGTACGCAGTGCCGCTTTTGTCGAATATGTGAAAGTCTTTGTGCTTGGCAGGCTGTTACAATCATAGAAAAGGATGGTAAAGCGGTGCTTGCTTATCATAATGTTTTATGTTCTCGGTGTGGAGTGTGTATCGATACTTGCCCAGAAAATGGATTACATTGGAATTATGGATTAACAGTGAATGATATCGCGCACCCTAAATGGCAGGTGCTTTCAAAAGGTGAAGCAAAGCGTTGTAAATGTTGTGATGAAATGTTTTATCCAACTACAGAAGACCAAATATATTGTCCAATCTGCAAAAATAAGAATTAATATAAAAAATGACATCGTATTTTATATGCGATGTCATTTTCTTTGCAAAAAAATATTTTTAAAAAGATACAATATTATCAAAGGAATATCAGTTTTAGTATTTTTTGTTGATATCGTTTGAATGAATGAATATAATGAAAAAAATACACGACTGATTGGGGAAGGTAGAAGAAAATGGCGAAAATATTTCTTGTTGAAGATGATCATACGTTGCGTGATCAATTGATGTTCTATTTACAGGGATATGGCTATCAATGCGTAACAAGTAATGATTTTCTTAATATTATCAATCTGATTTTTTCAGAAAAACCAGATTTGATTTTATTAGATATCAATTTACCCGAGCAAGATGGCTATCATATATGTCGGGAAATTAGAAGAAAATCAATGATTCCGATTATTGTTGTTACGAGTCGAACAACAGATCTTGACGAATTAATGAGTATAAACCTTGGAGCAGATGATTTTATAGCAAAGCCTTATAATACACAGATCTTATTAGCGCGTATAGCAGCTCTATTGCGCCGACAAGAATCAATATTTAATATACAGAAGCTTGAATATAATGGTTTGATATTTTTTGCGGATCAAAGCATAGTTGAATATTGTGGCTGTCAAATTGAGCTAACAAAAAATGAACGATGTATTCTTCAACTATTATTTAAACATAAAGGTAAAATTGTTTCGAGAGATTCTTTCATGGAAGAATTATGGCAATCTGATGAATTTATTGATGATAACACCCTGACAGTAAATATCAATCGTTTGCGACGCAAGCTGGCTGAGTTAGGTGCAAAAAATATGATATCAACGCATCGTGGGCAGGGCTATCGGTTATGACTTGGATGGTTTATTTGAAAGAACATTGGTTATTTTTGGCATTTCAGGGAATACTTTTGTTCATATTTTGTCTGATGCTTAGTATGCTTCATCAAAGTTGGGAAATATATTTTCTACTAATTGGTACAATAATTATTCTAACCTTTGCAGCGTTATTTGCTGATTATTTCCCAAGAAAAAAGTATTATTCAGAGATTTTCGAAGCATTAGAAACGACTGATCAGAAGCGTTTAATACTTGAACTAATTGATCGGCCAGATTTTTTGGATGGCTATATTTTTTATGATATGTTAAGAATTATTACTAAATCAGTGAATGACCAGTTTTCAATATATGATGCTGAACGAAAGGAGTATCAACAATATATTGAAACGTGGGTGCATGAAATAAAAACTCCCATTGCTGCAGCTGAATTAATCTGCAAAAATCATTCAGCGCCATGGACACAGCAGATGCAGACAGAGCTAGGTAGAATCAATTGGTATGTTGATCAATCACTTTACTACGCGCGTATTGGTACGGTAGAAAAAAGTACGATCATTCATGCTGAATGGCTTGATGAAATTGTTCGTCAAGCAGTGAAAGCGCACGCTAATCAGTTAATTGCATTGAAATGTACTCCAAAATTCTACAAATTAGATATAAAGGTATTTACTGATAAAAAATGGATGATATTTGTATTGAGTCAATTGATTGGTAATTCTATCCAGTATCATCGAACACCAATGGAATTAATCTTTTCTGCACAAGAGTTTTCTGATCAAGTTGTTTTATCGGTATCAGATAATGGTATTGGAATACCCTCATATGATTTACCTCGAATATTTGATCGTGGTTTTACAGGTGATAATGGAAGAAAATATGGAAAATCGACCGGGATGGGATTGTATTTATGTGAGACCTTTTGTAGAAAATTAAATCATAAAATTATAGTTGAATCGACACTTCAAAATGGAACATGTTTTAAAATTTTTTTCCCGAAAAACAAATTAACATTATTTGAAGAATGAGTGATTTTTAGAAAATAATCTATCATCGTCATCAGGATTTTCAGAGATTCTTATGTGACAAAAATGTTCGTTAGATGTAAGTCAATGGTGTGGCATATTTTTACAGCCACAAGGTATGATAGAACTGTGAATTGGGAAAAGATAAAGTCAGTGAATGAGAGGAACGATAGAAATGATTTTATCTGTTGATCACCTTCAAAAATACTATGGTAAACGAGGTATCTTAACTAAAGCAATTGATAATATCAGTTTTGAAATGCAAGAAGCAGAGTTTACTGCGATCATGGGCCCATCAGGAAGCGGAAAAACCACTCTATTAAATTGCATTTCTACCATTGATCGGCCTACTGCAGGTCATATATATATTGATGGATATGATATTACTGCTATTAAAGACTCAAGTTTAGCTTCGTTTCGAAGAGAACATTTTGGTTATATTTTTCAGGACTATCATCTCATTGAAACAATGACGGGATTTGAGAATATTGCTTTGGCATTAAGTGTACAAAATGTGCCATCTGATGAAATATTATTTCGTGTGTATGAAGTGGCACAACATTTAAATATTGAAGAAGTGATTGACAAATATCCATGTAAAATGTCAGGTGGTCAAAAACAACGTGTAGCGGCAGCACGTGCAATCGTTACACGCCCGTCATTATTACTTGCAGATGAACCTACAGGTGCACTCGATTCACGTGCTGCGAGACTGTTATTAGAGAGCTTCAGCGTGATTAATACAACATGGAAAAGTACTATCTTAGTTGTAACACATGACGCATTAACAGCAAGCTATTGTAAACGTGTTTTATTTATACGAGATGGCAAAATATTTAATGAACTGTTTCGTGGCAATGAAAATAGGAAGTTTTTTTTCGAACAAATCATGGAGGTGATGACTTTACTCGGAGGGGATGTTCATGTCTTTTAAGATGACATTCCAATATATAAAACAAAATTTCAAATCGTATTGGATATATTTTTTTACACTGGCCTTTGGAATCAGTATCTTTTACATTTTTAATTCTATTCCAACCCAGCAATCACTCTTAGATATTGATCGAACAATGCACCATGCGCTATTGCCATTACAAGAAATGATCAATTGTCTGGCACTAATTATAGCGCTTATGATGGGAACAGTCATTGTTTATGTAAACAATTCCTTACTCAAACGTCGAAAAAAAGAACTGGCAGTATATATGCTTTTAGGAATGGAACCACATCTCATTTTTGTAAAACTAATGTATGAAACGATAGGGTTTACAATTTCAGCATTAATATCAGGTCTAATTTTTGGTGTATTTGGTTCGCAGTTCGTACCTATTTTAACAGCAAAAATTTATTCTGTTAATTTTTTGGATTTTCATTTTATTTTTTCTTCTGATGCTTTTGTCAAAAGTCTTGCATGCTCTAGTAGTATTTTTTTCGTTATTTTATTATCCAATTATTTTTCCATAAAAAAATGTCGGTTAATAAATCTTTTGCAAGACGAACAATCCTATGAGAAGGTTTCTTTGTCTAATAATAAAGGTAACATAATTTATTTCTGGATGATACTAGGAAGCTTGCTCATCAGCGCAGGAATTTTATTGAATCATAGCCTGTATATTATAAAGATAGGATTTGTTGCAGTATTAATAATTATTGTAACTTCACTGATTGTTCTCAGCCTTTCAAAAATTATTGTTTGGATTTTAACCAAAAAACAATTTCTCATATTAAAAGGATTGAGAAGTTTTTTTTTGAATGAATGTTACTTCCATCTTCGATCAAGCTTGCTATCTGTAACAATTGTAACTTTATTTTTGACTGCTGCAATTGGGATATTCTTTTGGGGATATACGATGCAAAATGCGTTATCAGAAGATTTACGGTGTCCAACACCATATGATTTTTCAGTGCATCAATATGGAAAAAATGATGCGGAATCATTAGCTCAATCATTACCGGAATCTATATTGAGCAATGGAAAGATCAAAGATTTTGCAGAAATAAACGTACATTTTACCAATAAGGTATTTGGTGATAATTTAGCAGGAAGCATGAATGATAAGGATTTGGATAATATACCAATTATAGTAGTTGGTGTATCTGACTATAATCAGTCGATGCGGTTGGCTGGCTTGCCTTATTTATCACTATCTCCAAACAGATACGCTTTAGCAACAGGACTAGATTCATTACATAATATGGGAAAATTCTTGATCGAGAAGAATATTTCATATTCTCTGGGGGAAAAGAGACTTTATCCAGAACCAAACATAAAGACCTGGCCAATTTCTGATAACATTAGTAGTATATATATGATTGTTCCTGATTCCATTGTAAATGATTATCCAATTAAAGAACGAATATTAAATATTCAATGTGAAAGTCCTTTGGCTATGACTCAAATAAAAGCTGAAATAGAAAACTATCAACAGTTTTTTTACAATTCCATTGCTTCTTATCAAGAAAAAGCATTTTACTATTTTGATAAAACGGAGATTTATGAAAGCACTACTTTAGCAAAAGTGGTATCCACGATCCTTATCATATATCTTGATCTCATCATAATGATATTTTGTGGTGCAATACTTGCATTTCATCAGCTTACAGGTATCAAGGATCATCGGAATCATTATCAAGTATTGTTATGGTTAGGTGTACCAAAAAAATTGGTTAATAAGATCATATTTTTTCAATTATTATTTCTGTTTTTGATACCATTAGGACTTGCAATGTTATACAGTAGTTGTATCTTGATTTTGATGAGGGAATATCTAGCGATATATACAATGGATGTTTTATTTCAAGGCATTTGTGTTACCTTGGGATATGTCGTTATCTTTTACATTGGATACGCGGTACTTACTTATTTAAACTGTAAAAAAGTTTTGAAATTCTATATGTAAATTGAAAGGAATGATTTTATTGAAGAAAATATTTGCTCTTGTATTAATTATGACTCTTGGGTGCTCCTTATTCTCAGGATGTGGTGCTTTCATGCAGAAAAGTAAAAACAGTGATGGCGTATTCATTAATCAAGAAGTGAATAACGAAAAAATGAAGACCATTACCGGAAAAGAAATCGATTTTCAGAAAGTTGGTTTGCTGCTGGGATCTGAAGAGTATGGATATGCAGCTGCAAAACCATCTGCTTGGAAAGATGTATCAGATGATCAAATTAATATAAATACAAAAGGAAACTGCAGTTATATTGGCTATGTGCCTAAGGATGCTGTAGATGAACTATTGAATACAGACATGGAATCACTTAGTGCAGATGAACATATCGCTGTATACGACAAATATTACGCTCAGATCGTTCCGATCGCTTGTGTTTATGCTGAAAATAACGAAAAGTCAAAGGAAGCAGATTATATGATTCCGGAAGGTTATGATAAGACTGAATGTATAACGGAATCAAACGGTAATACATACTATATAGCCTATAATACTGATATTTCGCCAGACAATGACAATAATACATTGAGCGATAATGACAAAGAAATGCTTAAAAGTATGATGGGTGGGATAGAGGATTTAAAAAATAACGTTCTTTTATTTCCGGCTGGGAAAGCAGAAGGAAATAACGAGTTTAAGGGATCATTAACTACATTTAATGCAGAAGATATGGATGGGAAAAAAGTTGATCAAAGCATTTTCTCAAACTATGATTTAACCATGGTTAATATATGGACCACTTGGTGTGGAGTTTGCGTTGAAGAGATGCCATATTTAGAGAAACTTCATCAAAAATTGCCAGATAATGTAAACATCATTTCTATTTGTGGTGACGCAAATGATGAAAAAGAACTTGCACAACAAATTTTAGATAAAAATGAAATCACTTTTCAAACATTAATTGGCAATGATTCACTTCAGGAATCTCTTTTAAAATATGTCAGTGGCTTCCCAACAACAATTTTTGTTGACAAAAACGGTAATATTGTAGGTGATATTCAGATGGGTGCACCTGGTGAGGATATTGTGGAAGGGTATCAGACATTAATCGATAAAAGATTGTCTGAAATAACCCAAAAATAATGATGGAAAGGATTCGGCATGAATAATAAATATATTAATTGGCTGAGGCTTGCGGTATTCGTTTGTGCAATAGGATTTATTGTTGCCGGAGTTATGAGAGAAGAGCATATGGTAGTTTTACACAAAGCGATTAACGTTTGCTTAGAATGTATAGGAATTGGTTAATGAGAAAAAAAGAAGAAATAAAACAAGGAAAAAAGCGCTTCTTAATACAAATGCTTTTTGCTGCGCTCATAAATGGCTACGCGCTTGGTTTTTCGAAGGGACAAATTTTTACAGGAAATAGTAAACTGATATGTGTCCCTGTTCTTAATTGTTATTCATGCCCTGGTGCTCTGGGTGCGTGTCCGATTGGTGCACTGCAAGCTGTTATTGGTGGGCATAAGCATAATGTTTCGTTCTATGTATTTGGAACAATCATGCTTTTTGGTGTTGTTTTAGGTCGTTTAATTTGCGGATTTCTTTGTCCGTTTGGATTGGTTCAAGACTTGCTGCATAAAATTCCATCGCCAAAAATTCATGTTTCAAAGAATATTGACACTCCTCTTCGATGGCTAAAATATCTAGTTCTAATTGTTTTAGTCATTCTGCTACCAATGATTCTTACCAATGATTTTGGAATTGGTGCACCTTATTTCTGTAAATGGATCTGTCCTGCTGGTACGCTTGGCGGTGCATTCCCACTTCTGATTCAAAACGAAAGTTTACGTGCAACAATTGGCGGACTGTTTACTTGGAAGGTGACTGTTCTGGCAGCAATTTCAATAGCCTCCATAGTTATAAGTCGACCATTTTGTAAATATCTCTGTCCGCTTGGTGCATTATATGGCTTATTTAACCGTTTCAGCTTTTATCAATTACATCTGAATCGTGAAAAATGTACAAAATGTGGTAGTTGCGAACGTAATTGTCCAATGACTGTTGAAATTACACGCAATATAAACAGCGCCGAGTGTATTCGATGCGGAAAGTGTAAAGCTGTATGTCCTCACGGAGCCATTACATCTGGTTTTTCTGTCAATACAAGAAAAGAAAGATTTGGTAAATATTAGAAAAACATTAAATGAAACTAGCGTTTTTGAAATTACATATTGACCAAAACTTTAGTAAATATAAATATAACCTCCAGTCTTAAAATATTGGCCCACTAACCATATTCTAAGACTGGAGGTTTTTCAATATGAATAATCAATTGAAAAAAACATAAATTGCTAGCTGAATCTTGAAAGAAATTCTAAACCTGATTATAGATACAAATGTGACAGGATAAAGAGACTGGAAAAATAAGTAGTAGGATAAGAAAAACTGACGTTTCGCTTAAAACATAGATGATGAAAAGTGTAGTTAACAGATATAGAATCCATTTAATGGATATTTGGAATATGTAAGTAGAAAAAACTATAGAAAAATAAGAATGATTTTTGGTATAATAATTTAAAGATACATTGATGTATTGCATTAATTTTGTGATAATTTAAAAGACCTTATGGAGTAGATTATTATGAGAATTGATCAGTTAAAATATCTTACAGTTCTTTCAACAGAATCTTCTTTTAATACAGCAAGTGAGCATTTAAATATTTCTGTACAAGCCTTAACTGCGTCAATCAATTCTTTAGAGAAAGAACTTGGTTATAAATTATTTGAGCGAACAAACAAAGGAATCAATATCACTGAAGAAGGTGAAATATTCTGTGAATTTTCTCGGGAAGTAATTGAAAAGTATAATAGATGCCTTAAAAATCTATCGGAAATATCACAAAATAAATCTTCATCTAAAATAATAAATTTGAACATATATACGAACAAAATATACGAAGTGAGTATTCTGCCTATTATCGTTCAAAAATATAAGAAAATAAACACTAATGTCAATATATCAGTATATACCTATGATAACAACCAGATTTTGTTGAAACTTAATCATAATAAGAAAGATAGTGAAATCGGATTAATAACCTTTAGAGAAGATGATATAAAGGAAATAAATGAGATATTAGAAAAAGATATAAAAATTAACCCCTTTTTTTATGGAAGATTTATTTTTTTTACAACTTCCAATTCTCCCTTAGCTAAAATGGATAAAGTATCTATTAAAACAATTTTAAAATATCCTCTTTGTATACTTCATGCACACAATACTAATGATTATAAAACATTAAAAAATATGTTTTCAATGTATGGAGAATTAAATATAGCTTTTGCAACGAGTTCATATAAGATGTGGCTTGATTCAGTGAGAAATAATATTGGAATTGGATTAATCCAAAGTATCGCAATTACTAATTCTTCTTGTATACAAGAAGAATTACGAAGTTTAACTCGAATAAAAACAAAAGAAAAAATCGAAATGATATCGGCATGTGTTTTTAATAAAAAGGATGAAACGGTTAGTGATTTTATAAATATGTTAAAATTTATTACTTGAATAAGTTCCGGCTTCTTAGCTCTTGTACAGGTAAAAATGGTATTATAGTATTAGTTATATTTTTGTTATATTTGACAGAGTGTATATTTCATTTAACCTTCTAAAATTTATTGAGTTTACAAAATAACTACTCAGTTAATTTTAGAAGGTTTTTTTATTTGCAATTTGCCTTGCAATATGAATTTCTTATTAAAGATTTTTTTTCAATAAATAGTTTTATTTACAAAATAAACTGATAGAATATAATCTTAAGTTGAACTAAAATAAAAACAAATGATGCATCATAAATTTTTAGTGATCCGATAATTTAAAAGGAGGGATTTTTCATGACCTTTCAACAATGCATTTCTAAAAAAAATGTTTCTTGGCTATGCTCAATTGGATTGCCGCTATTGCTGTTCTTGATTCCTGTTTCTGAAAGCTTTAATCAGAAAATACAAATCTTTCTTTACTTAAGTTTCGTGTGCATTCTTATTGTTGCATTTAATTTATTAGATCCTATTGTACCTTCTATTCTTCTTCCGACAATATTGTATGCGTTAAACATAGTTGATAACGCAACTGCTTTTTCTGCATGGACCCAGCCAACCTTATGGATGATCTTAGGTGCATTTGTTTTAACTGGAGTTCTACAAGAGATTGGACTATTGAATCGAATTGCATATTGGATTATAAAAAAATGTGGCGGGACATACACTAAAACATTATACGCCATTTATTTTGTTGGTCTAATATTAGGCGTTATTACTTTTAACGGACATTATTTAATATTAATCTCCTTAACATACGGCATATGTAGAGCAATGGGATTTGGAAAAACCAAAGAATCATTAGTGTTAATGATGGTAGGAAGTCTGGGTGCTCTGAATGTGAAACTTTTTGCATATCGTCCAGCAACAACATCATTAATGATAGCAGGTGTTCAATCTGTTGATCCCGATTATAATTTGACAATGTTGCAACAAATGTTTTATATGATTCCTAGCATTTTTATGGCGATAAGTTTTATTTGGCTGTTAACCAAAATATATAAGACAAAAAATTTTGATCTACCAAATGGAAAAGAATATTTTGAAAAACAATATGAAAAATTAGGGAAAATGAATTCAGCGGAGAAAAAAGGAGTACTCATTTTAGCAATTTTAATGATCTGGATTGTTACAGAGCCAATACACAAAATTAATGCAAACTTATCTTTTATGATTCTACCATGGTTATGTTTTATACCAGGCGTAAAAATAGGTTCAGAAAAAACATTAAAAAATATCAATTGGAATATTATATGCTTTATTGCTGCATGTTTAACCATTGGCACAGTCGGAGCAAAGTTAGGATTTAGTTCATTGATTCAGGCAACTTTAGAACCATCATTGCAGGGGGTTGGTAAAGGTACATTTTTATTTATCATATTATTAATTGGAACACTGGCAAATTTTATTCTATCTCCTGCAGCAATGATGGGATGCTTACCAGCTCCAGTTACTGAACTTGCTTCCGTAATAGGTTTAGAACCAACCGCTTGTTTGTTAACAATTAATTTTTCTAGTGATATGGTTTTTATGCCGCATGAAGTACCAGCATATTTGATAATGTTTAGTTTTGGCTTAATAAGTATGAAAGATTTTATAAAGGTAAGTACATTAAAAGTCCTATGGTTTTTTATTTTATTTGTTTTAATTCAAATTCCATGGTGGATTTTTGTTGGAATTATATAACACTAGTGATTTGAAAGGAGAACTTATGAAAATAATTGATTTTAGAATTAGGCCCCCATATCGTTCTATTAAAGAAAGTTTATTATATTCTAGAAAGCCTAGATCAGAAGAAAATTGGGGACTTAATACGGCACCATCAGTCTTAAATGAATCCATGGAAATGTTACTTCATGAAATGGATCAAGCAAATATTACAAAGGCTGTTGTGCCATTAAGAAGAGCATTTAATATGCAAAATGATGATTTAGTGTTGCTTTCAAATGAGTACCCAAATAGATTTATCGGGTGTCCATGTTTAGACCCGTCTAACGTAAACATATCCTTAAATGAAATAGAACAATATATCATTAGTGGAATTTTTAATATGATAATGATGGAACCAGGGAAATGTTCCCCTCCAATGAAAAGTGATGATAAAAGCATTTATCCAATTTATGATATATGCCAGAAAAATAATGTTCCAGTGTTATTATCACATGGAGGTTTCATACCTCCAGATAAAAAATATAATGATACATCGTCAATCCATAGAATTGCAGAAGATTTTCCTAACTTGAAACTTGTTGTCTGTCATGCTGCGTGGCCTTATATAAACGAAATTATTTTCGAAGTAAAAACACATAAAAATGTATATCTTGTACCAGACATGTACATGGTTAATTCTCCAGGTGATAATGATTACATAACGGCGGCAAATTACTTATTGCAAGATAAAATGATTTTTGCCTCGGCATATCCGCTCTTACCATTAGAGGAGACTATTAATTTTTTGAAAAAAAAGTTAAGGAATGAAGTATGGGAAAAATTTTTCTATTCTAATGCTGCAAAAGTATTGAATTTAGATTAGAGGGATTATATATGAAAAAAATCTTTGAACCAATTACTATTAATAAAATGGAAATAAAAAATCGATTCGTCGTTTCAGCGATGGAAACACATTATTGTAATTCGGATGGTTGCGCAACCGAGCGCTTTATTGCTTATCATGAAGAAAAAGCAAAAGGTGGCTGGGGATTAATTATTCCAGAGAATTATACAATTCGTGAAGGTGTTGGTATTGATCCAAATCTTCCAGGATTGTATAGTGACTCTCAAATCTTAAGTCATACTAAATTAGTGGAGAACGTTCATAAATATGGGGCCAAGATTGCATGTCAATTATATCACGCCGGTAAAAGAGTGGCTAATAGTATTGTCGGTCAAGAACCCGTAGGACCATCCGCAATAAAATTTGCAGGTGATCCAAATTCAAAAATCCCCAGAGAATTAACTGTTTCGGAAATAAAAGAAATAGAAAATGATTTTGCTTCATGTGCGTATAGGGCAAAAAAAGCAGGATTTGATGCAGTAGAAATACATGGTGCTCATGGCTATTTGATACATAGTTTTCTCTCTCCTTTTTCAAATAAAAGAATGGATGAATATGGTGGGAGTATTTATGGTCGATCCCGTTTTGCAATTGAAGTGATTCAGTGTGTACGACAAGCCGTTGGTACGGATTTCCCAATTCTGTTTCGGATGTCTGCATATGAGGGAAATAGCTATGGAATATCAATTGAAGAAGCAAAAGCCATTGCAATTCTTTTAGAGAAGGCGGGAGTTGATTGTATCCATGTATCTCAAGGCGGAGAATATAATCAGGTGGTATCTCCTAGCTCGTATGAGGCTAAAGCGACTTATGTTAATAATGCTTGTGAAATAAAAAAAGTAGTTGATATTCCCGTTATTGCTGCAGGAAGAATTACAGAACCTATACTTGCGGAAGAAATAATATCATCAGGAAAAGCTGATTTAGTTACTATGGCACGTGCTTCATTAGCTGATCCAGAATTGCCAAACAAAGCTGCACGTGGCGCTTTTCAAGAAATCAATTATTGTATTGGTTGTTTGCAAGGATGTACATTTGGCTGTTTGGTCAATCCAAGGACTGGACATGAAACGGAATATGATTTGTCGCCTGCTTTAGACACAAAACGAGTTTACATTGCGGGAGGTGGTATTGCTGGATGTGAAGCAGCAATTATTGCGGCGAAGAAGGGCCATCAAGTGACTTTATTTGAATCTCATTCAACTTTGGGAGGGCAGTGGCAACTTGCATGTGTTCCACCTGGAAAAACAGATTTTTCTTCTTTTGGTTCTTGGCAAAAATATCAATTAAGCCAATTAGGGGTAGATGTATTGCTTAATCAGACTCTCACCAAAGATAGAGTGTTTTCAGATAGTCCAGATGTTGTTATCTTAGCAACAGGTGGTAAACCGTCTGTTCCAGATATTGATGGAATAAAAGACAATATTTTTGTAACACAAGCGAATGATATTTTATCCGGAACCGCTACTCCTGGGAAAAATGTTGTGATAATTGGTGGCGGCTCTGTTGGAGCCGAAACAGCCCATTTTTGTAATGAATTAGGATCTAATGTAACAATTCTAGAAATAGGTGATCAAATTGCCAAAGATGTTTCTCCTCGTGTTAAACCAAAACTTTTAGAAGCACTTCAAAAACAGGGAACTAAGCTTTATGTCAACACACAGACATTGAAAATAGATAAAAATAATATTTTCATTTTAAGAGATAATATGTATGAGGTCATTTCAAATATTGATACTATAATTTTAGCTGTCGGTTCCAAGCCATATAATTCATTGGAAAGAGAATTAAAAAATTTTAAAGGTAAAATTATTTCTGTTGGCGATTGTAAAAAGGTTAAAAGCGGTCATGATAATATACTAGAAGCTTTTATCACTGGCTTATCTATTTAAGAAAGAAGGAATAAAAATGAAAATTTTAGATACTAGAATTCGACCTCCATACAATAGTTTCAAGGCAGGATTTTTTGATTCAACAGCTACTTTAGATAAAGTTCAATTTGCGAAAGATTTAGCAGAAAATCGTTTTGGTATGACAATTGCAGAATCTTTAATTGAAGGTTCGATGGAACTTTTATTGCAAGAGATGGATGAGGCTGGGATAGTAAAAGCTATTTCACCGATGCGTGATTTTGGTGGGATTGGTAATAATCAAGATGTTATTGACCTGATGGAAGACTATCCAAGTCGATTTATTGGTGTTCCAATTGTTGATATATATT
Source organism: Peptococcaceae bacterium (assembly GCA_036303105.1). GTDB lineage: Bacteria > Bacillota > Peptococcia > Peptococcales > Peptococcaceae > UMGS1590. Next base: position 16,057 of record JAXJBF010000137.1, read on the forward strand.
ATGGTAAAAAGAGAAATTATGAAATTATAGAAAAATATATCATTAATGGTCCATGTTGTGCATTAATGATTGAGCCAGGTTTTAGCGAGCAACCTATGTATGCGGATGATCATCATTTTTATTATATTTATGAATTGTGCCAAGAAAATAATATTCCATTAATGATGGCATTTGGTGGATTTATTGGTCCTGATTATAGTTATTGTAACCCGCTGTTAATTGATCATATTGCAACAGATTTTCCAAATTTGAAAATTCTCTTAGCTCATGGAGGATATCCATCTGTAACAGAAATGTGTCATGTTGCATCTAATCATCAGAACATTTGGTTAGCTCCAGATTTATATATGATGAACGCTCCTGGATGGAGAGAATATCTTGATGCGGCAAATTGTATGTTAAGAAAACGTATCTGTTATGGATCAGCATATCCTTTAGTTGATGCAAAGGCCGCTGTGAAACATTACTTAAATATGGGATTCAAAGAATCTGTTTTAGAAGATATTATGTATAACAATGCTGCAACTTTTTTAGGACTAAATAACTAAGTTATGGAAGAAGGTTGGTATCATGCAAAAACTATTTGAGCCAATCAAAATTAACCAATTAATTTTGAAAAATCGTTTAATTGTACCTGCAATGTTAACAAATTATGCAAATTTAGATGGAACATTATCGGAAGAATATATTGCTTATCATGAAAGAAAGGCTCAAGGAGGATGGGGACTGATCATCACAGAAGATTACAAAATTTCTCCATATGCTGGTTCTTCAAAACATGTTCCAGGAATTTATACCGAGCAACAAATTTCCGATAATATGGAATTAACCCGTCGAGTACATGAAGCAGGTGGAAAAATCGCAGTACAGTTATTCCATGCAGGACGAACGGGTTTATCTATCGTTAATGGAGTAAAACCAGTAGCTCCATCCTCCTTGAAGGATCCTATTTTACCAGAAATTCCAAAAGAACTATCAGTTTCAGAAATAGAAGAGATTGAGAATCAATTCGTTCTAGCTGCTTTAAATGCAAAAAAATCCGGATTTGACGCAATAGAAATCCACGGTGCTCATGGATATCTTATTAATGAATTTTTTTCGCCATTTTCTAATAAGAGATCTGACAATTATGGCGGGAGTATATACAATAGAGCTCGTTTTTCAATTGAAATTATTCAGAAAATTCGAAAGGCTGTAGGACCTAATTATCCGATAATCTATAGAATGTCGACACAAGAATATGTACAGGGTGGAATTACGATTGAAGATAGTAAAGTTTTAGCAATGCTTCTTGAAAAATCGGGTGTTGATATGTTGCATTGTTCCCAAGGGATATATAGAACTGACTGGGCCATAATTCCACCTTCAAATATACCACAAGCACATTTTATAAAAAATACGGCTGCAATAAAACAAGTAGTGTCAATTCCTGTTGCTGCAGTTGGACGAATAAATGATCCTGATTTAGCAGAAGAAATCTTGCTTTCGAAGAAAGCTGATATTATTTCAATGGGTCGAGCATCTTTAGCAGATCCAGACTTTCCTGTTAAAGTTAAAAACAAAAACTTTGATGAAATAAATAGATGTATTGGATGTGTTCAAGGATGTAATGGTAATAGTATAAAGGGACTTCCAGTTAGGTGCACTGTTAATCCATTCATTGGTCGTGAATCATTCTTAGCAAATCAAAAAAATGATAAAATGAAAAAAAAGAATATCATTGTCGTTGGAGGTGGAATTTCTGGATGTGAAGCGGCTATTTTATGTTCTCAAAAAGGACATAGCGTAAAACTTTTTGAACAATCACATACATTAGGGGGGCAATGGAAGAACGCTTCTATTCCTCCATATAAAACTGAATTTGCGTCTTTTATTAACTGGCAAAGAAATCAACTTTTAAAGTATAAGGTGCCTATTATCTATAATAAAAAAATAACCGCAAATGAAATCATGATGGAAAAAGCAGATGTTGTTATTATCGCAACAGGAAGCAACGCGACATTGCCTAAAATATCTGGAATCGATAGAGAAAATGTTTACCTAGCAGATGATATCTTGAATGGCAATTATCCGGTAGGAAAAAATGTTGTGATAATTGGCGGAGGATTAGTTGGAGCTGAAACTGCGGATTTCCTTTTATCCCAAAATATTGATATTAATATTTCTATAATTGAAAGTACCGATACATTTATGCGCGATGGAGAAAACAATCCAAAAAAATTCCTACTGAAACGGTTGCAGCAAGGAAATGTTAAAATTTATCTCGAAACGAACGTGATAAATATAACAGAGGGTTCTATTACAATAAAAGAAAAAGACAAGACTATGTTATCAACATTGCCAATAGATACTATTATTATTGCAACAGGTAGACGTTCGGAATTCTCATTGCGAGATCAACTGACAAACTATAATGGCAAAGTTCTTCTTGTTGGAGATGCATCTTGCGTAAAAAATGGATATGCTAACATACAAGAAGTATTTGATATTCTTCAAAAAGAGATATAGTGTAATAAAAACTGCCAGCACTTCGTTTTCATGAAGTACGGGCAGTTTTTATTTATTCTACATAATCATAAAATTGCTGTTCATAATAATGATAGCCATCTTCTCCCATTATGAATGGATTTGGCATTCCATCTGTAATGTTGCGAATCATTTCATAACGCATAAGGCCCATATCCAAGCAAGGATGGGTTGATATAGCACCATCAACATGAAATTTTTTGCATACATTGGTAAACTTTATCAGGGATTGATGATACACGTTTTTGTCAGTATCTGGCATAATTCCCGATCCGCCCCATAATGCCATTGTATGTGGGCGACCTTCATCTGTTACCGGAATAATAAAAGAAAAGCATCCTTTGGTATGGCCTGGGGTAAAAATAGAATGCAATTGAATCGACCCAAAAGTAAGCAGGCCATTATCTTGAAGGAATTCGTCTGCATGGAATTGAATTGGCTCCCAAGGAAGATCTTTCGGCATATTTTTAGCAAATTCATAATCTATTTTTGACATATAGATTTTTGTATTATATTGTTTTTGAAAATATGCTGCATTTCCAAAATGATCACCGTGGCCATGACTGATAACAATAGCATATAGGTCATCAATAGATTCTCCAAGCTGCTTAATACCTTGTTCTATTAACAACCTACAACGTTCATCTGGATTCATGCAGTCAAGAAGGACTAAACCAACCTCAGTTTTAATAAGAAAACATCCAACAACTTCATCACCGATAAATGCCAAATTATCAAAAAACCAAGTTGGCGGACAGACAATAGGATTTGGATTTTGAAAATTTGGTTTCTCTATTCTAGAATAGCGCCAACTTTTTCTAAGTTTCTTTTGTTTATTATCCATAAAAACAAACTCCTCATATTTTCAATTAATTATTTTATCATAGTACGAATTTTTCGACGTGTCAATATGAAGACGGGGAGTATATCTTTATATTGATATGATATGGCTCGATTAGAGAAAAAATGGTAAAATCTTATAAAGAATCCAATTAATATACAGGTGATAAATACATGGGAAAAATTAAAGATTTTCACGAAAATACACGCAAACCAACCGGTTTTCTTGGAAAGCTAATGATTAAACGGATGAATTTTCGACATTCGAAGGTCTCTGCTTGGGGATTGGCGCATTTGAAACTTTTTGCCCCTGCTGAAATACTTGAAATAGGATGTGGCGGCGGGAAAAATGCCTCCGAATTGCATCGAATGTTTCCGGCGGCCAAAGTAACAGCGATCGACTATTCCGAGGTGTCTGTTGCAGCGGCAACAAAGTATAACAAAGGTGATATTATTACAAAGCGTATGCAAGTTATGAAAGCAGATGTATCGGCATTACCTTTTGCAGATGCTTCATTTGATTTGGCGACTGCTTTCGAAACCGTATATTTTTGGCCAGGACCCCTTGAAAGTTTTAAAGAAGTGTATCGCGTACTTCAGCCTGGCGGAATTTTTATGATTGTCAATGAATCTGATGGAGAAGATAATGCAGAGGAGCAGTGGTCCAAAAAAGTAGAAGGGATTCGTGTTTACAGCAAAATGCACCTTATTCGCATTTTGAAAGAGGCAGGATTTTCCGAGTTTTCTGTTGATCAAAACACCTCGAAGCACTGGCTATGTGTTATTGCAAAAAAATAAAACAATATTAAAAACCTGCTAACTGTAACCAGCATTGTTGGCAGGTTTTTTTATGACAAAAATGTCATCAGGCATCGCTTGCAGGTTAGGAAAAAAATTTTTACAATGGAAGATAATAATGTTTAGAAAGAAGGATGATATGATGTCTGTCATTTTATTGGTCGAAGATGATCTGACAATTTCTACTCATCTTATGGAAATATTGCGTAAGGAAGGCTATCAAGTGCTTTACGCCAGCGGTCAAAAAGATGCGCTTTTTTTCCTTGAACAAGAAAAGATTGAAAAGATCGATTTGGCTTTGGTGGATGTTACGTTGCCGGACGGCAATGGCTTTTCGTTATTGACAGAAATACATTCTCAAATCAACATTCCCATCATTTTTTTGACTGCTTCTGGTGATGAGAGCAGTGTTGTAACAGGATTGAACCTTGGAGCGGTTGATTATATTATTAAGCCTTTTAGGCCACGTGAATTATTGGCCAGAATTGCTGCTGCATTAAGAAAGAATCAAGTAGAAACTTTGTTTACTGTAAGAGATTTAGTCGTTGACATGGCAAATGGTATTGTAAGAAAAAACGGCATAGAATGTTTTCTCACAGCTATAGAATATCGGCTTCTGCTGATTTTTATCAATCACCCTTCACAAATTCTTTCACGTGCACAGTTGCTGGATGCGCTCTGGGATGCAGCAGGCGAATTTGTAAATGATAATACATTAACAGTTTATATTAAACGATTGCGTGAAAAGATAGAAACGGATCCATCTCATCCGCAAATAATTATAACAGTAAGAGGGATGGGATATCGTTTGGGGGATGCTCATGTTTCGCAATAAGGAAGTTAAAGCTTTTGCATGCGCATTTTTCATGTGGTTTATTTTTAATGTGCTCGTAGGATATTTATTGGAACCTTCAAATATTGCTGGCTTATGCCTGTCTGCAGTTGGATATAGCGTCCTTTTCTTTCTTTTTACACGGTCACGATATCTTCGCCTTGCCGAAATCGCAGAGGAAATCGATTTAATTCTGCATCAATCGGACAGAGTGTTTATAGGTACAGAAGAGGAAGGCGAATTAGCAATTCTTGAGAATGAAATTGCCAAAATGACATTAAGAATAAGAGAGCAGAATGAAGAACTACGAAAAGAGAAAACAAACCTTTCAAACGCGATGGCTGATATTGCCCATCAATTGCGCACGCCATTAACGGCTGCTGAACTGATCTTAAATCGATTAGAACGTTGTCACGATTCAGCAACATGTCAGAAGCTGATGAGAGAAATGAACGTGTTATATCAGCAGATGGATTGGCTGTTGACAACGTTATTGAAATTGTCACGCTTGGATGCTGGACTTGTCCCTTTTGATAAGAAGAACGTTGCGCTTCAAAATATTATTTCTCGAGTGTGTCAACAATTGGCGATTACAATAGAACTGCATGATATTCACTTAGAGCAAAAAATTCAACCTGACATGATTCTGCATCTCGATCCTGTCTGGATGACGGAAGCGCTGCAAAATATTGTTAAGAATGCTATTGACAATATCAAGGATGGTGGAACAATACATATTTGCGCCGAAAATACACTTTTATATTCGCAGATCATCATTTGTGATAATGGACCAGGATTCAATACCAATGATCTGCCACATATTTTTGAACGTTTCTATCAGGGAAATAACCGTTCAAATTCAGGGTTTGGTATTGGTTTAGCCTTGAGCAAAGCCATTATTGTGCGCCAAAATGGCACCATCATCGCCAAAAATCACTTTAAAGGTGGAGCAATGTTTGTCATTCGTTTTCCAAGATGATAGATTCGTCACCTTAGATTCATTCTGTTGTCATCTTAGCATCTTATACTATAGATCATCCATAACAAAGGAGGTAATATCTATGGATTTTTTATGTGTTCAAGATGTCTGCAAGCGATATGGTAAAGGTGATGCACAGGTAACAGCTTTGGATCATGTTTCACTCACAATAGATCATGGCGAGTTTGTGGCTATCGTCGGCACTTCAGGCTCAGGAAAATCAACGCTCCTTCATATTATTGCAGGGGTAGACGTGCCGACAAGTGGAAAAATTTTTTTAAACGGACAAGACGTTTATGCACAATCAAAAGAAAAGTTAGCAATTTTTCGTCGTCGTCAAGTAGGATTGATTTACCAATTTCACAATCTTATTCCAACACTGACTGTTGAAGAAAATATTATGCTGCCAATTTTAATGGATCATCGTCGTATCAATAAACAACGATTAAATGAATTGATTGCGTTATTGGGACTAGAAGAACGCCGCAATCATTTGCCAAATCAACTTTCTGGCGGACAACAACAACGCGTCGCAATTGGTCGTGCGCTTATGAATGCGCCAGCAGTTATGCTCGCCGATGAACCAACAGGGAGTTTGGACAGCAAAAATAGTCATGAAATTATCAGTCTTTTAAGAGAAAGTCATCATATCTATGGTCAGACCCTGATACTGGTGACTCATGACGAAGACATTGCATTGCAAGCAGATCGCATCATTACTATTGCTGACGGACGCGTGGTTCGTGACGAAAGACAGGTGTAATGATGATGAATGTTTTTAATAAAATTGCCTGGCAAAATCTTAAAAGAAATCGTGCGCGTACAATGATTACAATTGCTGGAGTTATTTTATCAACGGTGCTGATTACAGGAATACTTTGCTTTGTCACTTCGTTGCAAAGTTATATGGTTTCGGGCGCTCTTGATAAATATGGTCATTGGGAAGTAGGCTTCACGAACGTAGACAATGAGTTTGTGCAATCTCAGAAACAAGAGCCTTGTGTCAAAAACATTGCATCGTTTGCTAACTTAGGGTATGCACGTCTTGAAAACAGTCAAAATCCTGATAAGCCGTATGTGTTTCTCGCTGGCTTTAATACGGAAACAACGGATGTTTTGCCGATCACTTTGATTAGCGGACGGATGCCTGAAACAACACGAGAAATTATCGTTCCTGCACATTTGTCTTCAAATGGCGGTGTTCATTTATCACTCGGTGATACTGTGACTTTTGATATTGGTCAACGCGTAACCAAGGACGGAGAAGCTTTAGGCCAAGATACACCCTATCAATATGATGAAGAACAACTTGTAAACACAGAATCTAAAGTCTTTACGATAGTGGGCTTTTATCAAAGGCCCAGCTTTGAAATTACAGAAGCACCAGGGTATACAATCATTACTTCTGAAAATGATTCTGTCACTGCAAACAGTGTTAGTGCTTTCGTCGGTTTAAATGATCCTGCCCATGCGCGAGATTATGCAGAAAATTTTACTGGAAGTATGATCTATAATGACAATGTATTAAGGTTTTTGGGATTATCCGATGATTCGCTATTTAATACGCTGCTATTTACAGTCGGCGGCATATTGATTATTTTTATTATGATTGGATCCATTTTCCTGATCTATAATGCGTTTAATATTTCTCTTGGAGAACGTATGCAGCAGTTGGGGATATTGCTTTCTGTTGGCGCTACGCCAAAACAATTACACTACTCTGTTTTATTTGAAGGATTTTGTATTGGTCTAATTGGTATTCCAATTGGCATATTGATCGGGCTGCCTGCTATCGCTTTGGTCCTTCATCTTGTATCCGAGAATTTCAACAATGTGCTTTATGATAGCGTTCCATTGACGCTGAATATTTCACCCCTAGCGTTGGGCCTAGGTATTTTATTAAGCATGGCAACCATATTAATCTCTGCGTCCATTCCAGCATGCCAAGCGTTAAAAACGCCCATTATGGAATGCATTCGCAGGAATGGTTCGTTTCTTGATGATATCACCCCGAAACGCATTTCCTCAAAGCTTAATAAAATACTAAGCTTTGAAGCTGCCCTTGCGTTGAAAAATTTCAAAAGAAATAAACGTCGATATAGGAGTATTGTTGCTTCTCTCGTGCTGAGCATACTGCTTTTTGTATCAGCAAATGCCTTTAGTATGGATTTACAGCATACGGCCGAGGGCGCTGCAGCTGTAACGAACTATGACATTGGATTGACCGTTGATCATATGGAGGAAGAGGATTTATTTTCTCTCTATGCATCCTTACATTCACTACCTAGTGTCACAGACAGCAATTTACAAAGTATATATCGTAAAGCCTGTGAAATTGAAACCAAGTCTTTTTCTGATGAGCTTCGTCAGGTACTATTATTACCAGCAACAGCAGCTTCAACGGATCTAACCATTCTTTTTGAGGTCTTGGATGATGAAAGCTTTGAAGCATTTCGATCGAGTCTGGGTGTAGAAGAGGAGGCTTTAATTGGTATTGCAGCATTATTGGATGATGACACATCCAATATGTTTACGCAAGACACGATTTCTTTTGTGATGAATCAAGAATCCCAAAAGGTTGAACTTATTGATTCAATGCTGCCAGATATTCCGCCTTCGTCAACATATAAAGCTGGCGAACAGCCATATATGTTCGAAGTCCTTGTACCATGGTCGCTGAAAGACAGTCTTTTTGAAAATGAAACACCATTGATTGTAGGCATGACTTTTCAGAGCGAACATCCGCAGCAAACGCTTGAAGACATTCAGGAAATTTTAGATCAGTACGGATCTACCTTGAATTATTCCCTCACCAATGTTCATGCTATGCTCGAAGAAAACCGTAATCTGCTGTTTATCATTCGATTGTTCAGCGGAGTATTTATTGGCATGATCACACTGATTGCCATTGCCAATGTTTTCAACACCATTGCAACAAACATTCGTTTGCGTCGTCGAGAATTGGCTATGCTGCGCTCTGTTGGTATGGGAGAAGGTTCTTTTGACCGAATGATGAGAATTGAATGTGCCATTTATGGAGGATGGACTTTAATCCTTGGGCTGCCGCTTGCAATACTTAGTAGTTTCCTGATTCATATAGGAATGACGAAAGGCGGGGCAGAGAATTTTAGCTATCAGCCACCATGGCTCAGTCTTTTATTAAGTGTTTTAGGCGTGCTTCTGATTATTTTTCTAACCATGCTGTATGCTACACGTAAAATAAAAAAAGAGAACATCATTAATGCCCTTCGTGATGAAATGGCATAGTTTGTAGAACGGTTCTAATCTTTAGGACCGTTTTTATTTTAATGCAAGATATGTGTATTGAATAAACATGGTATCTCAGGCTATACTAATGATATGTATCATTTCAAATTAAAGGAGAGAGAACATTTGAGTTTAAGAATAAAAAATCTAACGTTAGCAGCAATGTTTCTTGCCTTAGGCTTAGTCTTGCCATTTTTTACTGGACAGGTTCCTCAAATTGGCAATATGTTGCTGCCGATGCATATTCCAGTTTTGCTATGCGGGCTAATTTGTGGTTGGCGTTATGGTGGGTTGGTTGGCGTAATTTTACCGCTTTTGCGTTATGCACTTTTTGGCATGCCGGTTATTTTTCCAACGGGTATTGCTATGAGCTTTGAGTTACTAACCTACGGTGCTGTGATTGGTTACCTTTATGCACACTCTCGCTGGCAATGTGTTCGTGCATTGTATCGCTGCATGATTGCAGCAATGATTGCGGGACGCATTGTGTGGGGAATGGTGGAAATTGCATTGTTGGGTATTGGCGGAAGTGGTGGATTCACCGTCCAAATGTTTTTAGCAGGCGCTTTTTTAAATGCTGTTCCAGGAATTATTTTACAGTTTGTATTAATTCCTAGCGTTATGATTGCATTGAATCGAACAGGGTTGGTACCTTTCAAAAAATCAAATGCTATCATATCGGAGTAGTCATTATGAATAATATTTCTCGTATCCTTGCAGAAGTTCGTGCGCTGAAACAAACGCAGAAGCGTGTTATCATTGCTATTGATGGACGATGCGGATCAGGTAAAACTTCTCTTGCTGAATCGCTAAGACAATGTACAAACTGCGAAGTCATTCATATGGATGACTTTTTTCTCCGTCCGGAACAAATCAATGATGAACGTTTATCTATGCCCGGAGAAAATATTGATTGGGAAAGATTGGAAGTTGAAGTTCTTCAACCTTTGCTACGAGGTGAAACATGTCATTATCACCCATACGATTGCCATACTCGATCCTATAAGCCTACAATTTCTTGCCATCCATCCTCATTCATCATTCTCGAGGGCGCGTATAGCTGCAATTCTCACCTTTGGGATTATTCGGATTTACATATATTTTTAACGATTTCTCCTGAAGAACAATTGCGTCGAATTATTAAACGTAACGGAAAAGAGTGGGCCGATGTCTTTAAAAAGAAATGGATCCCGCTGGAAGAACTTTATTTTAACACTCAACATATTGAAAGCCGTTGTGAACTCCATTTAAGTGGAGAAACTGTATAATGAACAGGCCGTATTCATCAAACGATGAATACGGCCTGTTTTTTTAGAATCATTTATGTTTCGTTTAGAATCCTTTTAGAATTCAATGTAATAATTGAAGTATCTTGAAAGGAGCGATTATGAATAATATTCTAGAATTTTTAGAGAAAACAGCAAAAAAAATGCCTGCACATATTGCTATTGAAGAAGGTCAACGTTCTATAACATGGGAGAATCTTCAACAATCTTCTCAAAAATTTGGTACGGCAATTGCTCAAATGACTAGACCTGGAGAGCCAATTGCTATTATTGCCGAGAAAAGCATAGAAACGCTTTGCGCAATGTTAGGCACGGTGTATGCTGGCTGTTTTTATATCATTATTGATCCAGCACAACCAGTTGAAAGAATAAAAAAAATTTTTGAAACGCTGTCACCAGCACTCGTTCTTTGTGGTGTAAAGGCAGAAAACAACTTGGAAATCTTGGCAACTTTTTCAACGGTTAAAACAATAAGATCTTTAAACGAAGAAAAAAATATTGATAAAACCTTATTGGACAATATTCGTCAAAATGCTTCTTCTCAAGACTTGCTCTATGGAATTTTCACATCGGGCTCTACGGGTAAACCAAAATGTATTGTTGTAAGTCATGAAGCAGTAGGAACGTTTATTAAAAGATTTGTTCAAACAATAGATATCTCACACGAGGATAAATTGGGAAATCAAGCGCCATTTGACTTCGATATTTCTGTAAAGGATATCTATACAAGCCTTTTCACCGGTGCCACTTTGGTTTTAATTCCAAAATCTTTTTTCTCAATGCCAACATTATTATTGGACTATTTATGCGATAAAAAAGTAACCACTTTAATTTGGGCAGTTTCCGCATTAACCTTGGTATCTGCTTTAAAGGGGCTGGAATACAAGGTTCCATCAACCGTGCGCTTGGTTATGTTTAGCGGTGAGGTTATGCCTTCTAAACAATTGAGTCGATGGCAGGAAGCATTACCAGAAACACGTTTTTATAATCTATATGGACCAACAGAAATCACATGTAATTGCACATTCCATAAAATCAACAAAAAATATTCTGATGATGAAAAAATACCGATTGGCATTGCTTTTGAAGGAAGAGAAATTTTTTTGTTGGATGAAAAAGATCATATTATAAAAATACCTGGCGTCAATGGTGAAATTTGTGTTTTGGGAGAATCCTTAGCAGTTGGATACTATTATAATCCAGTTGAAACACAAAAAAAATTTCCTAATAGCAATCAATTTGAGGGGATAACAAAGCGATATTATAAGACTGGAGATATAGGCTATTACGATGAAGAAGGTATCCTATATTTTTCGGGACGCAAAGATTTTCAAATCAAGCATATGGGCCATCGCATTGAATTGGAAGAAATTGAAAGTGCAATTTATTGCATCAATGGTGTTGAACGATGCTGCTGTTTGATGGATGAAAAACATTATCATTTGGTTGCTTTTTATATGGGTCACGAAAGTCACGAACATATTCGTCAGATACTGAAACAAAAACTACCAACCTATATGGTGCCGCATCGCCTCATTCAGGTTGATGAGCTGCCACTCAATAAAAACGGCAAAACCGATCGAAAAGCACTTCAACAGAAACTGGAAAGGATTCGACGATGAACAATGCTTTACTTGAAGACGTATTAATGCAATACGAAACACCAATGTATATTTTCGATACTGATCAACTTTCATCCACTATTACAGAGTTTAAAGAATGTACTCTTGATCGCATTGGATTATGTTTTGCGATGAAAGCCAATCCGTTTCTTGTAACGCCCATCGCAAAATTTGTGGATCGGATTGAAGTATGCTCACCTGGTGAATTTGAAATTTGCAGAACACACAACATTCCTGCGCATAAAATTCTAATATCTGGCGTTTTAAAAAGAAAAAAAGATATTTTTCGCATTCTTGATTATTATGATGGGGCCTGCCTTGTCAGTATAGAATCACCGCAGCAATTTGCATTGGTTGGTGCATGGAGCAGCGAACATCATCAAACCGTAAATGTATTATTACGGTTAAGCAGCGGAAATCAATTTGGAATGGATGAAACAACAATTTTTCAACTCATAGAAAGCAGAGAACAATGGCCGTTTATAAATATAAAAGGACTTCATTATTTTTCTGGCACTCAAAAACGTATTGAAAAAACATTGTCTGAATTGATGTATCTAGATCATTTTTTAGAAAAGATTAATGAATCCTATGGATTTCAATTTGATACTTTAGAATTTGGCCCTGGTCTTGCTGTTCCACTTTTCCAGGGCAAGAATAATGAAATGATCGAAGAACTAAAAATGATCTGCTCAGCAATTGCTAATATGACGTGGTGCGGACATGTTACCTTAGAAATGGGACGTGCATTTGCCTCGGATTGCGGTACATATCTTACACGTGTCATCGATACAAAGTCAAATGAGGATTCAAATTATGCCATCGTAGATGGTGGTATGCATCATCTACATTATAATGGACAAATTCGTGGAATGTATCACCCGCATTTTCATGTTTTATCGCGAAAAGCAGGAAAAAAATCAAAACCATGGTGCATATGCGGCGCTCTCTGCACGACCAATGACATTTTAGTGCAAAAATATGAATACACACTTTTTAACAATGATGTGTTGGTTTTTAAAATTGCAGGAGCCTATACCATGACCGAAGGAATGTCATTATTTCTAAGTCATGCTCTTCCAAAAATTTTACTTTACAGCAAAGAGAATGGTTGGAAATTAATACGCAATAATATAGAAACATGGACGTTGAATATGAGTCAGGAGGAAAGAAATGGATAATCTTTTAAACGTATTAATGGAACTTGATGACAGTATTGATTGGGAAAATGAAACAGCATTAATCAGTGATCAGATTTTAGATTCATTTTCCATCGTAAGTTTAATTGCAGAAATAGAAACCGTTTTTGACATTCGAATCGAAGCAAAAGAAATGGTACCGGAAAATTTTAATTCCTTAGCTTCTATGCAAGCGATGATTTCACGGCTTCAAGCAGAGTAACGTATGGCATACAATACGCCTCTTTATTTATTGTTGTTTTTGCCGCTGGTGATAATCTCCTATCAATTATCGGCGCAAAAATTTCGTTGGATGGTCTTACTCATTGCCAGCTATTTATTTTTCTATTCATTCAGCGGTAAACTTGTTTTGATATTGATTGGAACAACCGTGTTCATCCATTACATCGGGATTTTGTTAATGCATTTGCAAGAAAAAAGAAATCTTGCGTTATCACAGGCAAATCAGAATGAAAAACATGCCATAAAAGAAGTCTTTCAAAGGCAAGAACGTTTTGTTCTTGCCGGAGGCGTTCTTACACTTGTAGCCATATTAGGCTATCTAAAGTATTCAAATTTTTTCTTTAAAAATGTTAATATTCTGATGACAAGTTTGGGTTGGCAAAGTGGTGGCTTTTCTATTGAAAAAACAATCCTTCCGATTGGCATATCATTCTACACATTACAAGCCATTAGCTACATTATTGATGTGTATTGGGAAAAAATCCCAGCACAGCAACATTTAGGGAAATTGGCATTGTATCTTGCTTTCTTTCCACAGATTATGGAAGGTCCCATTAGTATGTTTCATCAAACAGGGGATCAATTATTCAGTGGATCGCCCATTCGCAAGGAGAATTTACGTTTAGGCATTCTCCGAATATTTTGGGGTTTATTCAAAAAAATCATTATTGCGGATCGATTAAATGTGTTGGTGGGAAATGTATTTGATAATCATCATCAATATAGTGGTGCCATTGTTGTTATCGCAGCAATAGCCTATACAATACAACTTTATATGGAATTTTCAGGTTGTATGGACATTGTTATAGGTAGTGGGAAGATTTTTGGTATAGATTTGCCAGAGAACTTTAGACAACCCTTTGCTTCTAAAAATGCAGCTGAATTTTGGCGTCGTTGGCATATTACCTTGGGCATTTGGTTAAAAACGTATGTTTTTTTCCCGGTATCAACCTCTCAATTCGTAAAAAAGTGGAATAAGTTTGGTCGCAAACATTTGAGTAAATATGTTACTCGATTGGGTGTAACAGCAATAAGCTTGTTTCCAGTTTGGCTGATCAACGGGATCTGGCATGGGGCTAATTGGAATTATATCTTTTTTGGCATGTACTATTTTGTCATTTTACTGTTAAGCGCAGCTTTTGATCCCGTGCGAGAACGAATCGTAGTATTATTTCATATTAACGACAAAGCATCTTACTGGCAATTAATACAGATGGTAAAAACATGGATAATTATTGTTGTTGGTGAACTGTTTTTTAGGGCACAAGGATTAAAAGCAGGCATTGAAATGTTCGCTAGTATTTTCCAAAAACCAATGATAAACAAACTTTTTGATGGTTCTTTATTTCAATTGGGGTTAGATATTGGAGATTTTCAGGCCGTTGTTTTTGGTGTGGGTATCGTGGCATTGATCGGCTATCTTCGTGAAAAAAATATGATTTCTAACGATGCCCTAGTTAAAATGCCCATCATTTCTCGTTCTATATTGTATAGTTTTTTGATACTTTCAATAGTAATTTTTGGCGCTTACGGATATGGTTATCAACAGGTGGATTTAATTTATGCGGGATTTTAATAGCACGTTCAAAAGAATTATTAGTTTTTGTCTTCTTATTGCTATAGCTGCAGGAAGTATTTTTGGTGGATCTTATCTGGTGTTACGTGAGGTGCGACATCATCCGGAGCGACTTCCGGATCGATGCCGCACCATTGTTGAACTACAAAATGAATCGCCACGGACATTAGATATTTTGTTTTTAGGGGATAGTTTAAGCTATTGTTCTTTTTCGCCAATGCAACTTTGGGATCAGTACGGGATATCCTCTTATTCTGGTACACAATCCGCGCAAAACATTCAAGAATCATACTATATGTTAAGGTCGGCACTTAAAACACAACACCCCAAAGTTGTAGTGCTTGAAACCAATACTATTTTTCGAGAAAGAAAAGGTATAAATGGTTTAAGCGATATTTTGACAACGATGGTAAATTATTATTGTCCAGTAATTGCCTATCACGATATATGGAAGACATATTCTAGTAAAAAGCGTTTTGCACGCTTGGACTACAAAGGCTTCGTTTTGCGCGATTTGATTGCGCCCTATTCTGGCGGCGAATACATGCATAAGACGAATGGGCTGGCAAAAATTTCAAACAACTGTGAGTACTATTTAGATCAAATTCGGAGTCTTTGTGAACGAAACAACATTGATCTTATGCTTATCAGCGCACCATCTCCTATGAACTATAACTATGAAAAACACAACGCACTTAAATCTCTTGCGAATCAAAAAAAGTTGCCATATATTGATTTGAATCTTCAAATTGACACAATAAAAATTGATTGGAAACACGACAGTTTGGACAATGGTGATCACTTAAATTTACGTGGTGCTCAAAAAGTAACCGCTTTCTTAGGGAAAAAAATAAATTTAATGTATGATTTTACAGATCATCGTCAAGAAAAACATTACGAATCATGGAATGCTCAGTCGAAGGAATATAGGAACAAAGTAAAAGAAGTTTTAAAAGAAATGGATAAAAAAGAGCGTATTGCAGTGGGGTGAAACTATGACAATTAAATGGAAGACATGGTCAACCATTTTGCTAATGGTTTTTTGTACCGGACTATGTCTTTTGTTATTAAAAGCTTATTTTGATGGACAGTTCAATTCTATTGTATCATTACGAGAATATATCAACGGATTTGGTGTTTTGGGCCCAATTATTCTAACACTTATTCAAGCAGCTCAGGTTGTTTTACCGGTTCTGCCCGGTTTTTTTGGTTGTGCAGTTGGCGGTGTATTATTTGGATGGGCCGGTGGCTTCTGGTGCAATTATCTCGGAATTTCTCTTGGCTCTATTTGCGCCTTTTTATTAGCAAGAACATTTGGTCAAGATCTTATTGCAAAGCTTTTTCAGGGAAAACGTTATGAGCGGTGGATGTCCTGGGCATCTAGAAGCAAATCATATTCAACCATGCTGTTTATTGCAATGCTATTACCTTTATTTCCAGATGATTTTTTATGCTATTTTACTGGAGTCACTAAAATGAGAACATGGCGTTTTATTACCATTATTATTTTAGGAAAACCTTGGTGTATTCTTGCTTATAGCATTTTCTTTTCTGCAGCAGTTCAGTGAAAATTTATATTTTAGAAAGTTATGGTGAGAAAATGATTGAAAATAAATTTAAACTTTGCGGCTATTATAACTATACCGTAGTTTTAACATACATTGGAATGTTGACGGGATTATATGGTATTTTTCAAGTAATGGCCGGGCAATTTCGCACAGCTTTGTTTTGTCTTATGGTTGCGGGATTATGTGATATGTTTGATGGTTTAATTGCTTCAACCAAAAAAAGAACCAACAATGAAAAAAAGTTTGGCGTACAAATTGATTCGTTAAGTGATCTAGTTTGTTTTGGCGTTCTGCCTTCGTTACTTATATATCAAGCCTGTGGACAAAATAGAATGGCGATGATTATATGCGGCTTTTATACACTATGTGGTCTGATTCGATTAGCATACTTTAATGTCTTAGAAGAAGAGCGTCAAAAATTAGAAACTACAGGGCGTAAATATTATACAGGGCTTCCAATTACATCCGCTGCGTTAATTTTTCCGTTGGCTTTTGTGGCAACAAATCATTACTTGTTAGATAATCGGTTGATACTTATAACAACGCTTGCATTAACTGCAGTTGCATTTGTATTACCAATTCGAATTAAAAAGCCTTATTTTGCGGGAAAACTTGTAATGGTCTTTACTGGACTGGTGGAATTTGTTATTTTGTTAATAAGTGTAGGATTAAATTAATTATGAAAGAATCAATAGTTGTTAACTTTTTATATCGTACAATTCTAGGACGTTTCTTCTTAAAATTTTTAACACAGCCGTGTGTTTCACGACAGATGACGCGCTTTCTTGACAGCAAAATATCAGCATGGATGATACCTTTTTTTATAAAAAAACATCAAATAGATATGAGTCAATATCCTTCAACTCGATACCAATCTTTTAATGCATTTTTCACTAGAAAACGTTGTAAAATATATTTTGAGGAAAAACAAAATAATTTTTTATATAGTCCTTGTGATGGGTGGCTGAGTATTTACAGAATAGAACCTAGTAATATTTTCAAGATCAAAAGAGCCAAATATAGTGTTCAACAGCTTCTTCGAGATTCTAATTTGGCGGATAAATATACCAATGGGTTTTGTTATATCTTTAGACTGACTCCACAGCATTATCATAGGTATAATTATGTTTGTAGTGGAAAAACCTCTGCTACAAGACAAATCAATGGGATATTGCATTGTGTTCGACCAGTTGCATATGGTAGAAGACCCGTATATACAGAGAATAGTCGCTCCTATGAAATTATTCACTCAAATGTATTTGGTGATATCATTCAAATGGAAGTTGGTGCATTAATGATTGGAAAAATTTGCAACTTTCCCCATGAATTATACGTTAATGGGGGACAGGAAAAAGGTTTTTTCTCTTTTGGTGGTTCTACAATTATTCTTCTAGTTCAAAAAGAAAAAATAAATATTCCAAATGAGTTAACGCCTGCTTTTTATCAAGAAATTCCAATTAGACAAGATGATATTATCGGTTATATACAACCAAGAGGGTGAAGAAAAATGACTAATGGCACTATTTTACTCATTGAAGATGATGAAGATATTCGTGAAAGTATTCGCATTCTCCTGGAAAGTGAAAATTATGTGATTCATGAGGCTGAAAATGGACATATGGGATTGGATCTTCTTTCCGAAGAGACTGATTTAGTAATTCTTGATGTTATGATGCCAGGAATAAGTGGACTACGTACCTGCGAAGAAATACGGAAGCGCTCTAATGTTCCAGTACTTTTTTTAACTGCAAAAGCACAAGAATCAGATAAATTAATAGGCCTAATGGCTGGTGGAGATGATTATTTACCTAAACCTTTTTCTTATGCAGAATTGTTGGGGCGTGTAAAAGCATTAGTACGACGATATAATATTTATCTTGGACGCGTTAGTAATGCAATTGAAGCAGAAGAGTGGATCAGCAACGGTAAACTGCGAGTTCATAAATCTTTTAATTCAGTTTATCTTCTTGATAAAGAAATAGAAATGTCTGATATTGAATATCATATTTTACTTTTACTGATGAGTCATCCCAAGATGATTTTTTCAGCGCAAAAAATATATGAGAATGTATGGGACGAACCGTATTTCTATTCTTGCAATAGTACGGTAATGGTTCATATTAGAAAATTACGTGTTAAAATTGAACAAGATCCAAAAAATCCAGTATATATAAAAACAGTATGGGGGAAGGGATATAAATTTGATACGGAAAAGGATTAAGCGCAATTCTCTATATATGCAATTATCACGTTTATTAATTTTTTCAGCATGTGTATCCTTTTTATTGTTTTTAGCTTTAGATTATATTAGTAATACTGCTATTGACCATTATTTTCAGAAAACACAATACATAGAAAAACATGACAATGAAAAAATACATGAAATGCAAGATTTTATAGATAATCAATCAATCGGTTCACAAGACAGTGAAAGACTATGGGAATGGGCAAAACAGAACAAAATTGTATACCTTCAAATTATTAAAAATAATTTTTTGATTTTCGATTCTAAATTTCCAAACCAGGAACTTTGGGAAGATGAGATCAAAATTAATAATTTTCCTTGGGATGAATATTTCACTGTTCTCTTAGCGGATGGTGAAGTGCATATATCTATTATAAGCTTATATTCTTATCAGTTTTATAATTATGCTTTTATCTCAGAAATTATTGTGTGTTTTTGTATGTTTATTTTTCTTGTTCTGTTAGGAATTCGTAAAAAAATGGATTATATTGCAAAACTTAGCGATGAAATTGATATTTTAAAAGGAGGTAGTTTAGATTACTCGATTACAGTGAAAGGAAACGATGAAATTGCAGCATTGGCCAACGGACTTGAAAACATGCGATTATCTTTTTATGATCTTATTCAGAAAGAAGGAGAGATGGTCAGAGAAAACCAAAGAATGATCACAGAAATGTCGCATGACTTGAGAACTCCAGTTACATCCATCATTCTCTATACAGAAATATTAAAAAAAGACGCATATAAAGATAGCGAGCATCAAAAGCTTTACTTAGAAAAGATTGAATTGAAGGCTAGACGTTTAAAGCAGCTTACAGATCATCTTTTTGAATATGCATTAGTAGCTCGTAATGGAGAAAATGATATTGAATTAGAAAATGCTGAATGGATTGAAACGCTTTTTTACGATGCATTCTCTGAAATGATTGCTTATTTAGAACAAAATGGCTTTATCGTCAATTTTTCAATGCAATGGCCTAAAAAGAAGATTTGCATTTCAACAGAATGGATAATACGTATAATGGATAATATTACGTCAAATATTATTAAATATGCTGATAAAAATGAGCCTGTTTATATTTCTTTTGTTAATAATGAAGCATGGGTTGGACTAAAAATTTCTAACTCTGTTTCTTCTAAAACAAATTCTAAAGAAGTTGAAAGTAATGGAATTGGTATTCAGAGCATGAAAAATATGATGCATCAAATGGGTGGAGAATGCAAGATCATAAAGCAGAAGAATAATTTTGAAGTTATACTGCTTTTTCCTTTTAAATTTTAACGGATTTAAAATACAAAAAATAATATGCTTTTAGCAATAAAAAAACGAAACAACGTAATAAATGGCATTTTATTACGTTGTTTCGTTTTTTTCATTTTTTATAGTAAATTTAAGTTAAAAAATTAATTTACTGTTTCAATTTGTGGTTGACACGATGCGATCAGTTCGCCATTTTCATTAAGATCTATTGATATTGTATCTCCTTCATGAACATCTCCCTCTAAAATTAAACGGGCGGCAAGTGTTTCAACATTCTTTTGAATGAAACGTTTTAAAGGTCGTGCACCATATACTGGATCATAACCATTTTCTGTAATATAATTTTTTGCACTATTCGTTAATTTGATTTTCAGTTGTTGACCAGAAAGACGTTTATTCAAATTTTTAACCTGAAGATCAACAATATAGCCAATATTTTTTTGAGTTAATGGACGAAACATAATAATTTCGTCTAAACGATTAAGAAATTCGGGACGAAAATGAGTACGTAAATCATTTTTTACTAACTTTTTTGCTTGATCACTAATTGATCCATCTTCTTCGATGCCTTCAAGCAGATATTGAGAACCAAGATTAGAAGTCATAATTAAAATAGTATTTTTAAAATCAACTGTTCGACCTTGAGAATCAGTAATACGACCATCATCTAGCACCTGAAGGAGTACATTAAAAACATCTGGATGAGCTTTTTCGACTTCATCAAACAAAACGACTGAATAAGGTTTTCTTCGAACAGCCTCTGTTAATTGCCCGCCTTCTTCATAACCTACATATCCTGGAGGAGCTCCAATTAGACGCGAAACAGAATATTTTTCCATATATTCACTCATGTCAATACGCACCATATTATTTTCATCATCAAACAAAGCTTCTGCTAATGTTTTAGCCAGCTCAGTTTTCCCAACACCAGTAGGACCGAGGAAGAGGAAGGAACCAATTGGTTTGGTTGGATCTTTTATACCAGCCTTAGAACGAATGATAGCATCGGCTACTTTTTCAACAGCTTCGTCTTGTCCAATGACACGTTCATGCAGTTGTTTATCTAGATGCAAAATTTTTTGGCGTTCACCTTGCGTAAGTTTGGCAACAGGAATTCCGGTCCATCTAGAAACGATAGTTGCAATTTCATCTTCATCAACTGCTTCATGAACTAATTTTAGTGTGTTACTTTTGATCTTATTTTCTTCAGCTTCCAATTCACGTTGTAATTTTGGTAAAACGCCATATTGCAATTCGGACATTTTCGCCAAATCGCCTTGTCGCTCTGCTAATTCAATTTGATTATGAACATCAGCAATTTGATCGCGCAATTTTGCAGGTCGTTCAACAGCATTTTTTTCATTTTCCCACTGTGTATTAAGTACCTTTAATTTGTCTTCATTATCTGCAAGTTCTTTTTTTACGTTTTGCAAACGTTCTTTACTTAAAGAATCATTTTCTTTTTCAAGGGACATTTCATCAAGTTTAAGTTGAAGATTACGGTGTTCCAGTTCATCAATTTCTTCTGGCTTTGAATTTTGCTCTGTCTTAATTTGTGCACATGCCTCATCTATTAAGTCAATAGCTTTATCTGGAAGAAACCGATCAGTAATATAACGATCTGAAAGAGAAGCTGCAGAAATAAGTGCATTGTCAGTAATACGAACACCATGGTACGTTTGATAATTCTCCCGTAGTCCACGTAAAATGGTTATAGTCTCATCGACTGTCGGTTCATCAACTAAGACACGTTGAAAACGACGTTCAAGAGCAGCATCTTTTTCAATATATTGACGATACTCATTTAACGTTGTTGCGCCAATACAATGCAGTTCTCCACGAGCTAACATAGGTTTTAACAAATTTCCTGCGTCCATTGCACCATCAGTTTTCCCTGCGCCAACAATTAAATGCAATTCATCGATGAATAGAATAATGCGACCATCGCTTTTTTTAACTTCATTGAGAACTGCCTTTAATCGCTCTTCAAATTCACCTCGATATTTTGCACCGGCAACAAGGGAGCCCATATCCAACGAAAAGATGGTTTTATCTTTTAACGAATCTGGAACATCCCCTTTAACAATACGTTCTGCCAAACCTTCAACTACGGCGGTTTTACCAACACCAGGTTCACCGATAAGAACAGGATTATTTTTTGTTTTTCTAGAAAGAATACGAACAACATTGCGGATTTCTTCATCACGACCAATAATAGGATCTAATTTTTGGTTTCGTGCTTTTTCGACTAAATCTTGTCCATACTTTTTTAAACTATCATAGGTTTCCTCAGGACTATCTGTTGTAACAGTCTGGTTTCCACGAATATCTTTTAATACATGAAGGAAATTATCTAATGTAATATCATACTGTCGAAATAAATTTGATATAGAGGGACTAGGGTGCCTTAACATTGCAAGAAAAAGATGTTCAACAGATACATATTCATCTCCCATACGCTTTGCTTCATCTTCAGCATAATTCAACGTATGATTCAAATATTGGCCAACATATTGTTGACCACCCTGCGATTTTACCTTTGCATCTAAATTATGTTTTAGGCTATTTTGAAATGCTTTCTGGTCAATGCCCATTTTTTCTATTAATTGAGCAATTAAACTATTATCTTGATGCGTTAAAGCATATAAAAGATGCTCTTGTTCAATTTCCTGATTTCCGAAATCTAATGCAATTTTTTGCAAGTCATTGATTGCTTCAATTGACTTTTTGGTGAATTTATCAACTTGCATATCCAATTGCCTCCTTAGCTTTTTCATAGATATATTATAGCACCATTTATTAGCACTCGCAATAGATGAGTGCTAATATTTTCTCTTGATATATATTATCCTGTTAATTATAGTAATATATATGCTATACTGAGCATAACATTATTATTTTTCAATACGAAAGAGGAGATGACAGATGAAAATTTCAGATATTTTAAAAGATGCCTTTTCGCTAAAAAATGACACCGCAGAGCAAGAGGAGATTCGTACCCGATTGATCGAAGGAGGACAAGTTTCAGGATCAAATCTAGGAATACTAATGCTCGCTATTTTAATTGCATCAATCGGCCTAAACATGAATTCTACGGCAGTCATCATTGGCGCAATGTTAATTTCACCGCTAATGGGTAGTATCCAGGCAGCTGCTTACGGAATTGCAAGTGCCGATTTAAAACTATTTCGCAAATCTTCAATCGGCTTATTTTTTCAAATTTTCCTTAGTTTATTAACTTCAACTTTATATTTTAAAATTTCTCCTATTTCAACAGCGACATCTGAACTTCTAGCACGCACTCAGCCAACCATATGGGATGTTTTAATTGCACTATGCGGTGGTTTAGCTGGTATTATCGGTATGACTAGAACAGAAAAAACCAATGTTTTGCCAGGTGTTGCTATTGCAACAGCGCTTATGCCACCACTTTGCACTTGTGGATATGGTATTGCAACGGGACAATGGGAATTTTTATGGGGAGCCGGATATCTTTTCTGTGTAAATGCATATTTCATCTTATTTGCATCGACGTTAATTCTTGAAATATTAAATGTACCCAAAAAACATGTGATGTTAAGTAATAAACAGAGACAGGCAATAAAAAGAAAAATTATTATAAATACGATTATAGTTATTTTGCCTAGCATATTTGTTGCTTACAACATGGTCCAAACAGCTAATAATGACAGAAATTCTATAACCGGTTTTTCTGATTCTCAAACAACAGTTAGCGTTGAAACGTTATCAGAAGAAGCCTCGATTTTATTCCCAGATATTTCAGCGCTTAGTGTCAAACAAGTTGAAAACGTTAACATGAACAATGGATCAATGTCTCAAGCCTTGGAATTAGATGTAAAATTATCTGAGGCTTTCAGCGACATTGAAAAGCAACAATTTAAAGAGTGGATAGAATATATTTATCAGGAAAATATTGCTATCAACTATATTATTCAATGATAGGAAAAAAACGCAAAACTATAGATCTATAGTTTTGCGCACAGATAAACTTCGCATAATAAATATTATGTTAACTTTTTTATTTAATAATTTTAGCGTCCAATAAGCCATTGGACGCTAAAATCTGCCTAGCTAGATCTAGGATGAAATTCATGGTATTGTCTTTCAATATCTTTAAACGCTATATGAACATAAATTTGTGTTGTTGAGATATCGGAATGTCCAAGCATCTCCTGTATAGCACGTAAATCAACACCGTTTTCTAAAAGATGTGTAGCAAATGTATGTCGGATAGTATGTGGTGTTACGCTAAAAGGTATTCCAGCTAATTTCGCGTATTTTTTTATAATTTTCCATATCGCTTGTCGGCTCATAGGTTGCTGGCGATTTGATAAAAACAAATGCTCATTCGGCTTCACATGCATAGAACTTCTAGCTTGTAAATACTCAGTAATGCATTTTTTAGCCATATTCCCAAAAGGTATTAATCGCTCTTTGCTACCTTTTCCAATCACACGAATAAACTGTTCTTCTGAATAATAACGATCTAATGTTAGATCAACCAACTCCGATACTCGAATGCCTGTTGCATACATTAATTCAAGAATTGCCACATCTCTTTTCCCATATATTGTATTTCTTGGCACACTATTAATCATTGCATCTATCTGTTCCAAAGTAAGTACCAAAGGAAGTTTACTTGTTTTTTTAACGTGATCAACAACAGTGAGTGTCTGTAATAGAATCCCATTTTCAGCAAGGTAATTTACGAAACCTTTTAACGCTGTAATTTTTCTTGCAATTGTAGTTGCCTTGTATTGTTTTCCAAGGTTATTTTTATATTTATGTATGGTTAGCTGATCTATATTAATGAGCGTCTGATCTTCTTTGATTAACCATTTATAAAATTGAGTTAAGTCGATACGATAACTTTCAATTGTATTTTCGGACAGGCCCTTTTCAACAGAGAGCATAAGCAAATAGTCAGTTAAAATGTTTTCAAAGTCATCCAATTTTATATCACTTCTCACTTCTTCGATATAGGCGCATACCGCGCATCAAGTGTCTTTAGTCCTTGACTAGGGAATGCAACTGTAATTTTTGTTTGCTCTATAGAATCAACGCTGACAACGACCCCTTCTCCCCAACTTGAATGGATCACCTTTTCTCCAACAGAATAACTTACATTAGTTTTAGTTTCTTTTTTATGCGCAGGGGAAATTATATTTTTATGGTGCCTAATTTTACTTACATTGCTATAAAATTGCTCATCTAATTCCGAAAAGAACTCTGACGGTGGATTATACATAAATCGTCCATGGATCATTCGTTGACGCGCACTAGTTATGAATAATTGCTCTTTTGCACGTGTAAAAGCAACATAGCAAAGTCTGCGTTCCTCTTCTAAACCCGCATTTTCTTTCTTTGCACGAAAATGCGGAAATAACTCCTGTTCAAAACCCGCGATAAAGACTATAGGAAATTCCAAGCCTTTACTTGAATGCATGGTCATAATGCTTACTGTATCTTCATTCATCGAGGCTTGATCCAAATCAGTATATAGTGCAATCTCTTCAAGAAACCCACTTAAATTTCTTTCTTCATAATCTATGTCTTTTACGTCAAATTCTTTTGCTACCGAAAGAAATTCATTAATATTATCCATATCTAATTCAGCAGCCATAGGATCGGTATCGTAAAGATATTTAACATATCCTGATTGATTGATCACATAGTCCAACAACGGCTCCATTTCGTATTCTAATGCGATTTCTTTTCCTTCAATAATGAACGAGTGAAAATCCTTCAAGGCCTCTTTTGCTCTTTTGGATATGTTTAAATCGGGATCAATTAGACAATCTACTAAGGTTGTTTCAGGATGCTGAAGATGAAAATCGACTATTTTATTCCATGTTTGATCACCAATTCCCCGTTTTGGAATATTAATAATGCGATGCAAGTTGACCGCGTCATTTGGATTAGCGATAACATACAAATATGCTAATATATCCTTTATCTCTCGACGTTGAAAAAACTTGATACCTCCATAGATTTTATAAGGAAGTCTATTGTCAACAAAAACTTTCTCTATTGAACGAAACTGTGCTGTAGTTCGAATCAACACAGCAAAATCGCTATAATGATAGTCAGACTTTTCCATAATATCTTTTATCTGACGAACAATAAAATATGCCTCATCTCGATCATCATCGGCCTCATAATAAATAACTTTAGCACCTTCTTCATTTCGAGTCCATAAAACTTTATCCTTTCTCATGCTATTATTAGCTATAACTGCATTTGCGAGGTTCAAAATAGTTTTAGTAGATCGATAATTTTCCTCAAGCTTTATGACTTTGGCTTCTGGATAATCTTTTTCGAAGCTAAGAATATTTTGCACATCGGCGCCACGCCACTCATAAATAGATTGATCGTCATCACCAACTACGCAAATATTTTGGTACTTGTTGCCGAGTAAATGAACAAATTCATACTGAATTCTATTTGTATCTTGGTATTCATCAACCATTATATATTGAAAGCGATCCTGATAATACTCTAAAACATCTGGATGCTCTTTAAATAATTTAACAGTCATACAAAGAATGTCATCAAAATCAATAGCGTTATTATTATGTAAAGTCTCTTGGTATTTTTGTATAACCTCAAGTATTATTTCTGGAAGTATGCCATTTTTTCCATATAGGTTTATGGCCTCTGTTAAATCAAAATATGTATTTTTTAAATGCGAAATATTATTTAATACACTGCTTGGTTTTAAATAATCAGAGTCTATATTATATTCCTTAAGAATACGTTTAATAATATTTAATTGATCTGACGTGTCATATATTACAAAGTTTGCATTTAACGAAGTATGTTCTACTTCAAAGCGCAAAATTTGTAGGCAAGCCGAATGAAAGGTGCGCGCCCAGATGTGTGCACCTTTTTCACCAATCATATTAATAATTCTATCTCTCATTTCATTGGCCGCTTTATTCGTAAATGTAATTGCCAAAATGTTGTATGGTGAAATGGCACATTCTTCGATCAAATAAGCTATACGATGAACGAGTACATTGGTTTTACCCGATCCGGCTCCAGCTAAAATTAACAGCGGACCCTCTGTTGTCAAAACAGCTTCCAATTGTTGTGGATTTAATATTGATAAGTCCATAAGATTCTCCTGTTCGTAATTAAATGAAAAGCACTTCTAATAGACATCTTATTAGAAGTGCTTCATTTTTTCAATATGAGATGTTACGCGTTGACGCAAGCATGAGCTTTATGCGATTCTCTTGATTAACACGGCTAGCGCTGGCATCATAATCAATTGGCACAATATTGGCCTCTGGATAAAGGCTTTTGATTTTACGCAACATTCCACGTCCGACAATATGATTTGGTAAACAACCAAACGGTTGCGTGCAAACAATATTCTCACATCCAGACTCAATTAATTCAACCATTTCAGCAGTCAGCAGCCATCCTTCTCCCATTTTTGTACCTTCATGAATAACTTTTTTTCCAAGTGATTTAGTTTTTCTAAACGGTGTTTGAGGGTTAAACTGAGGATAAGCTTTATAACTGTCAATAACCGTATTCTGTAAGGAAATGATATAGTTTACGATAAATTTTGATACAACTGCTTTTGTATGGCCAGTGCCATATAAATACCAGTCCTCGATACCAGCATCAGCAGTATAGAGTACAAAATCCATCAATCCTGGAACAACAACTTCGCAATCTTCTTGCTGCAGAAAAGCTTCGAGATTATTGTTTCCCAAAGGTGCAAATTTAACATAAATTTCACCAACAATGCCAACCTTTGTCTTTTTCGGTCCATCAACTAGCTTAATATCAGCAAATTCTTTTAATATCCAAGGGCAATTTTCCCGTAATTCTTTTCTTTTACAACCTTTTCCATTTTCAAATTGTCGCTCTAATTCAGAACAAACCCTGTCAATAGTTTGTTCGACATCATCTTTATTTTTCGCATATGGAAGAATTTGATTTTTCAGATTCATAATCATGTCGCCATAAATAATAGCAAACATAGCATTCTTCAATAAACTTTTTGTCAATTTAAATCCCGGATTATCTTCTAATCCAACAACATTAAATGACAAAACCGGAATATATTCAAGATTTGCACGCTTCAAGGCTTTTCGAAGAAGAGCGATATAATTTGAAGCGCGACAACCTCCACCAGTTTGCGTCAAAAGCAAAGCTATTTTATGTGTGTCATAACCATGATTCATTGCACCATCCAAGAGTTGCCCAATGGCTAATTGAGCAGGATAGCACATATCATTATTGACATACTTAACACCTGTACTAATAATATCATGCGATACAGAGTCAAGAATATCAACCTTATAGCCTTCCATTGTTAATAATTTTTTGATCAGACGAAAATGAATGGGCAACATCATCGGAATAAGGATGGTGTGCGTTTTTTTCATTTCTTCGGTAAAAACAACACGTTCCTGTTGTTCAGACACTTATTGCTTCCTCCTTTGATCCAACGTAGCAAACAAACTTCTTAAACGAATTTTCACAGTACCAAGATTACTAATTTCATCAATTTTTATCTGAGTATAAATGTCTCCGCCATCCTCTAAAATATTTCTCATTTCATCAGCAGTAATGGCATCCAGCCCACAACCAAAACTTACCAATTGCACAACAGACATATCTGGATTTTCCAAAGCTGTTTTTGCCGCATTATACAAGCGAGCATGATAGGTCCACTGATTAAGGACATGCGTATCTGTATTACTATAAATAAACGGCAATCCATCTTCACTTATGACAACAGTATTAAAACTTTGCACTAAGCGATCAATGCCATGGTTGATTTCAGGATCCACATGATATGGTCTACCCGCAAGAATGATAATTGGCAATTCATGAATACGCGCATATTGAATAGCTTGATCAGTAAAGTTTTTCTGTTTATCATAATAGATCTGCTGAGCAGCATAGGCAGCATCTAAAGCTTCACCAATCTTTCGTCCATTTGCATCGATTCTTTTTGCTAGATCTTTTGTTAGCTGCTTTTTCATGAATTTCTTATTATGTATGCCGTAAAAACCAAAAATGAAATTATCTTTATTGATTTTTTGAACATTTGCTTCTATAACCTGTGGATAATATGCAACAACAGGACAATTATAATGATTATCACTTATTTTTTCATCAAAGTTATAGCTTAAGCACGGATAAAAAATGAAATCAACATTTTTTTCTAAAAGCCATTCTATATGTCCATGAATAAGCTTTGCTGGATAACAAATCGTATCTGATGGAATTGTATATTGACCTTTAGTAAATAACTGTTTCGAACCAAATGGAGAAAGAAGAACACGATAACCTAAATGATTCCAGAAAGTTGTCCAAAATGGATACATTTCATATACATTCAACCCCAATGGCATGCCAACTGTTCCATTTGGGAACGATCCTTTTAGCTGTTCCTTTTTCAGATTAGTAATAAGCTGTTGCTTATAAAGATAGGAATTAGGCGAATCCAGATTCTTTTTATCTTTATTTAATGGTCTCTCACAACGATTTCCTGCAATAAGTTCTTCACCATTACTAAAATGATTGATTGTAAGTTCGCAATGGTTGCCACAAAACTGACACGTACGACTATATGTTTTATAAGAAAACTCGTTGAGTTCTATCGGCCCAAGGCAATTGCTTTTTCCAGTGCTATTACTTTTTGCATACAAAGCACAACCAAAGGCACCCATTAAGCCTGCAATTGAAGGTCTAATGACATTACGGCCAATTTCTTTTTCAAATGCACGAAGAATGGCATCATTATAGAATGTGCCTCCTTGCACAACAATACGTTTCCCTAGATCATCAGCGTCATTTGCGCGAATAACTTTATACAACGCATTTTTAACAACGCTAATAGAAAGACCAGCAGAAATATCTTCAACACTTGCCCCTTCTTTTTGTGACTGTTTCACAGAAGAATTCATGAATACCGTACAACGACTGCCTAAATCAACAGGGTGTTTTGAATGCAAGCCTAGGTTTGCGAATTCTGCAACATCATATCCCATAGCGCTTGCAAATGTAGAAATAAAAGAACCACACCCTGACGAACATGCTTCGTTCAGAAAAATAGAATCTATTGTTCCATTTTTTATTTTAAAGCATTTCATATCCTGTCCTCCGATGTCGATAATAAAATCTACATCGGGCTGAAAATATTGCGCAGCCGTCAAATGAGCAATGGTTTCAACCAAACCATAATCCATAGAAAAGGCTTTCTTAATCAATTCTTCACCATATCCAGTAACTGCAGATGAACGGATATGTATATTCGGATAATTTTTATAAAGAAATTGCAATGTATCCAATGTCATATTTATTGGTTGACCGTTGCTGTATTCATATCGGCTATATAACAATTCATTATTTTCACCAATAACAACAAGCTTAACAGTCGTAGAACCAGCATCAACACCAAGATATACATCGCCTTTATACGACGCAATATCAGCGTATTCAACAGTAGATTTGGCATGCCGCTCAAGAAACTCTCGATATTCGTCTTCAGATTCAAACAATGGTTTTGTCGTAGAAGTATTCCTTATCGTTTGTTTATTTTCTTTAAACCGGCGCATTAAATCGTCTAAGTCAAAAGACAACTCATTTTTACTATAAAGCGCAGCGCCCATCGCTACATAATAGCGAGCATTTTCCGGAAATACATAATCTTCTTCTGATTCTAATTTTAGCACATTTTTGAAAGCCGTTTGTAATCCCGAAAAGAAATTGAGTGGACCGCCAAGGAAAATAACCTTGCCTTTTATTTCTCTCCCCTGTGCAAGACCACCAACAGTTTGATTAGCAACAGCATAAAAAATACTCATTGCGACATCTTCTTTTCGTGCACCTTGGTTCAATAATGGCTGAATATCCGATTTGGCGAATACGCCACAACGCGATGCAATATCATAAACGTTTTCAGAGCGGTTCGCCATTTCATTCATGGTTTCAAGGTCAACATTTAGCAAAACAGCCATCTGATCAATAAATGCACCTGTTCCACCAGCGCAAGAGCCATTCATTCGTACCTCAGATCCACCTGTAAAGAAAAGAATCTTGGCATCTTCCCCGCCAAGCTCAATTGCTACATCAATATCTCCATGAAGATCTGTTACTGCAATTTGCGATGCAATAACCTCTTGAATAAAAGGAATATTATAAGCTTCAGATAGACCAATCCCAGCAGAGCCAGTAACCGCAAGCCTAACATCCTTATCATCAATATCTTTAAGATGATCCTTAATTTCTTCGACAAATTGCATCGCCACTTCTTTTATATTCGAACGATGGCGTCTATAATCTTTGTAAATAATATTTTGATTCTGATCCAATACCACACATTTCATTGTGGTCGATCCTACATCTAGACCAATGCGAATCAATTTTGTATCCTCCTAAAAAATGGATTCCCCTCAAAATGTAAAAGTCCAACTCTTTATATTATACCATACATATTTTTTCCCACAAGATTACATTCTAGATTATTTCATAAATATTTGATCGTTCACATTGCCCGCTTGTTTATTACAATATAAAACAGAACCTCTACCATTCGAGTTTTTGTCGATGTCAGCGGTTCTGCATTTTAGCGCATCTTCCTTTAATAAGTAAAATAATTTGATATCACCCCCTGATCGGTGTTTCCTGCTTCTATTACGAACAATATTGTAGAAAAAACTTCAGGCTATCTCGTGTTTTGAGCCACATTCAGAACTTGTAATCCAATGTCCTCGCCCGTCACTCGTTCAAATACAGCATCCGAGAATATCCGCCTTGCTTCTTCCACTTGATTGGTAACACCTGTAAAACCGTATTTCGTTTGCTCCACCTCCAAAAAAGTTTTTTGGTAAGGATTTTCTGTTTTTGATATGTCTTTACCCTTAAATTTTATGGTGCCAGACTCATATGAAATCAGGTGAAGAATGGCGCGTATAGTAGTTTTTCCAGCGCTGTTTGCTCCGATAAATTCCATGATGCAATCTTCGTAAAATTCAGTTCTTCTTTTGTGATCTTAAGTATTTTCGCTATTTGGAATCATATTCTGCATTTTCTGCTCTACAAGTCGGCGTTTGGAATCTCGCAGCAATTCAAGATTGCCTAATGTGTTTTCATGTTTCAATCCCAAAGAAATTATCTTTGACCTCTACCACGTCGGCAGAAAAAATATGGGTGGTAAGTACGACTTTGTACATACCACCCATATTGATAAGGGATATATTTATAATCATCTAAATTAAAATGTTGTCAGATTCGCCGATCACGAACGCTAGCATCCCAACAAAACATTTTATTATTCGTCATGCACCGATAACGGATTTTTAACCTTCATTCTCACGCTAACAATTCGATTCCCTTCGACCTGTTCCGTCGAAAAAATAAGATTTTGTACGGATACACTTTCCTTTGCACCATCCTCCGGTATATGTCCAAGTTGTTCAATAAAATAACCGGAAATGGTATCACAGTCTTCATTTTCAATATTAAGTTCAAGTTCTTTATTAAGGTTATTAATAAGAAGACGTCCGTCTAACAGATATTCATCAGGACCAATAATTTGAATTTCCGGTACAACAACATCATACTCCTCATTAATATTACCCATAATCTCTTCAACTAAGTCTTCAATTGTAACTATTCCAGAAAAGCCACCATGTTCATCAACAAGGATGGCCATATGTCGATGTGCAGCTTGCATCTCTCGAAATAATGAGTCTGCTGCTTTGGTTTCCGGAATGAAGAACGGTTTATGCAGCATTTTTCGAATTTCCATATCTTCAGGTGCAATATTTTTTCTCAGAGCAATGATAACGTCTTTGATATGAAGCACACCAATGATGTTATCTATATCATCTTCATAAACAGGAATACGATTATGACGCGTCTCTAAAATATCATCCAACAATTGAGAGAACGATTCATTAATGTCAAAACAAACTACATCACGCCGGGGCACTCGAATTTCTCGTGCCGTTATATCATTAAAATCAAAGATCGATGTTATCATCTTACGTTCATCATCTTCAAAGGTCCCGATTTCATTGCCTTGTTTTAATAAAGCTTTAATCTCTTCTTCTGTTACAGCATCTTCTTGATCCGTCGTATTAAAGCCCAGTGTTTTTAATACAAGCTTGGTAGAAATAGATAGAAATTTTATAAACGGTGAGAGAAAAATCGAAATATAATGAATTGGCATAACAGTTATCATGCAAACTGTTTCTGCTTTTTGCAACGCAATGCGTTTCGGAACCAATTCGCCAAATACAAGGTTAAAGAACATCAGCAGCAATGTAACACCATTACTCGCAATCACCTCGGCGTATGGAATACCACGCGTAAACATCCAAGCACCAAGAACAGGAGCAATGCGTGCAGCTGCTGAAGCAGAAGAATAAAAACCAGCAAAAGTAATAGCAACTTGAATAGTTGATAAAAATTTCGTAGAATCATTGAAAAGTTTTTCAATTACTTTTGCTTTCTTATTTCCACTTTCTGCCAAATGACGAATGCGATTCTTATTAACCGAAACAACGGCCATCTCAGCACCTGCAAAAAAAGCGTTCATGAGTGTAAAAAATAGCAATAACAATAAACTTGCAACAATAGAATTCCCTGTCGGGTCTGCGTCCATAGGACTGATTCCTCCTAACAAAATAGTATATTGAAAAAATTTTAACATGTAGTAGATCTATTTTCAAGATCATTATGTTTCCTAGTTCCAATTTTTATATATACTTTGAATTTCTATTTTGTTTTTACAAAATCACATTTGACAGCATTGTCCATTCAGTGGTAAAGTGAATTTATATTTACATGAAAGGACGAGTTTTATGGAGGAACTTACACTAACAGTAGTTTATACATCAAAACCAGGAATGCGTGACGCTTTCGTACAAGAAGTGCTAAAAAGCGGCATTCTTGAAAAAATTCGGGCTGAAGAAGGCTGTATCTCATATGACTACTATGTTTCAGAAGATGATATTGATCGTTTAATGCTCATAGAGAAATGGGCAAATCCATCTTTCCAACAAGCTCATATGCAGCAAGCACATATGCAGGAATTAGCTGAAATTAAAGCACGTTATATTGATGCAACCAAAATAGAACATTATTAAGATATATCTTGCAATGTACAAATTTATAATTACCAAGCCCAATATACCAATTAATCGAATATCTTTTTTTGAGAACACATTATTATAAGCAAAAGCACCAGTACCCATTTTAAAATCGGTACTGGTGCTTTTGCTATTATTGCATTAATGCTTTCATTGATAAATTAAGTCGTCCTTGCTTATCAATTTCTACCAATTTAACACGAA
The DNA here is from genome assembly GCA_036303105.1 of Peptococcaceae bacterium. GTDB lineage: Bacteria > Bacillota > Peptococcia > Peptococcales > Peptococcaceae > UMGS1590. Next base: position 50,629 of record JAXJBF010000137.1, read on the forward strand.
CTTTATCACCAACATGAACAACGTCTTCTACCTTATTGACACGTTTTTTATCGAGCTGAGAAATATGAACAAGACCATCTTTTCCCGGCAAAATATTAACAAAGGCTCCGAAATCCATAATTTTGACTACGGTACCTTCATAAATTTCCCCTACTTCAGGTTCCTTGACGATATCCTCAATCATTTTAATAGCACGTTGTGCAGCCTCTGCATCCGTTGAAAGAACGTGAATAACACCTGTTTCTTCAACATCAATTTCAACACCGGTAAGTTCGATGATTTTCTTGATGGTTTTACCGCCACTGCCAATGACATCTTTAATCTTGTCAACATCAATTTTTAATTGTTCGACACGTGGTGCATATGGAGAAAGCTCTTTACGAGGTTCAGAAATTGCTTTAAGCATCGCATCCATAATGAACATACGGCCATCATAAGCTTGTGCCAAAGCCTGTTTAAGAATTGCACGGTTTATGCCACTAATTTTAATATCCATCTGCAGAGCAGTAACACCATCTTTAGTCCCTGCAACTTTAAAGTCCATATCACCAAGAGCATCTTCTAATCCCTGCAAATCGGTTAATACCACGAATTCATCGCCTTCACGGATAAGCCCCATTGCCACACCACTAACAGGCTTCTTAATAGGAACCCCTGCGGACATTAGTGAAAGTGTACTACCGCACACGCTCCCCATTGAAGTGGACCCATTGGATTCTATGGCTTCGGAAACGACGCGAATGGTATAAGGAAATTCTTCTTCACTTGGAATGACTGGTTCCAGGGCACGACGCGCCAAAGCACCATGACCAATTTCACGACGTCCTGGGCCACGCATCGGGCGTGTTTCACCAACGCTGTATGGTGGAAAATTATAATGATGCAAGTACCGACGCGAATCAACATTTTCTAAACCATCCAAAAGCTGATTATCACGCAAAGAACCCAAGGTTGTCACAGAGAGAATTTGCGTTTGTCCACGTGTAAATACAGCACTACCATGAGTGCGTGGCAATAAGTCAACTTCACAAGTTAACGGACGCACCTCAGTAATAGCACGTCCATCTGGACGCTTATGCTCCAATGTAATAAGCTTTCTAACAATTTGTTTCATCATTGCATCTAAAGATGCACGAAGATCTTCTTCTTGTTCTGGATATTTTTCAATTAAATTTTCAACAGCTTTTTCCTTGACAGCACTAACAGCTTCATCACGCTGTTGTTTGTTGACAATCTGTAAAGCTTCCTTCATCTCATCATGCGCAATTGCTTCTACATCAGAAACGATGTCAGCAGGCAGTTCAATAGGTTCTATTTCAATTTTATTTTGAGCAATGCCTGCTGCCAATGCATCGGCCCGAAATTCTTCAATCATAGCTACAATTCGCTTAATCTCTTCGTGTCCAAACATAATGGCATCAAGCATTTTTTCTTCAGGCACTTCTTTTGCGCCTGCTTCTACCATCATGATTGCATCAAATGTTCCTGCAACAGAAAGATGCATTCGGCTTTCTACGCGTTGTTTTTCAGTTGGGTTAATAATAAATTCATCATCAATCATTCCTACACTAACACCAGCAATCGGCCCCATAAATGGTGCACTGGATAAATGTAACGCAGCGGAAGCACCAATCATAGCGCACATATCAGGCTCATTATCAGCTTCCACAGATAAAACTGTTGCTACAATTTGAACGTCACAGTGATACCCTTTAGGAAAAAGTGGACGAATAGGACGGTCAATTAGACGTGCAGACAAAGTTGCTGCCTCAGTGGCACGGCCTTCACGTCGCAAAAAACCGCCTGGAATTTTTCCGACCGAATACATTTTTTCCTCATAATCAACAGTAAGAGGGAAAAAGTCAACCCCCTCACGTGGTTCTTTGCTCGTTGTTGCAGTAACCAAGACGACAGTATCGCCATATCTAACGAGTACTGACCCATTGGCCTGTTTGGCCAAGTGACCTGTTTCAATGCTTAATTCACGGCCAGCAAGGCTCATACTTTTTTTAATAATCGTATCCATTGCTACCTCTCTTTAATTCACTATAATATCCATAATTTAAAAAAAGATGCTTGAATAAAATACCTCAAGCATCTTTGTTTACAATCAGATTAGCGGCGCAGACCGAGCTTGTTAACGATGGCACGATAACGTTCGATATCAATATCCATCAAATAGTTCAACAAAGCTCTACGATGACCAACCATCTTCAGAAGACCACGACGGGAATGATGGTCTTTCTTATTAACTTTTAAATGTTCAGTCAAATATTGAATTCTGTAACTTAGAAGAGCGATCTGTACTTCTGGAGATCCAGTATCACCATCATGTAACTTGTACTGTTCAATAATTTCTGCTTTTTTTGCTGCATCAATTGCCATATTATTTTCCTCCTAATAATTTATACTTATCCAATTGCTAGGTGAACGTCGGAGATAACGTATCACTGAGCAATGGACCATAACAAACATATTATACAATTAAAGTTCCGATATAGCAAGCCTTAAACTTCTGCTGAAAAAAATTTTTTTGCATTCACGACGTCCATAGAAATTGTTGTTTTTAATTCATCTAAATCCCTAAATTTCGAAATATGCCGTAAAAAATGATAAATTTCAATACATAGATGCTCGCCATAAATATCTCGATCAAAATCCAACATATGAATTTCGACAGTAATTTTAGGTGAATCATCAACAGTTGGACGGGTGCCAATATTCAAAACACCTTCGTATTTATTTTCAGGTTCATTCATAAGCCATGCACGAGCCGCATAAACACCAAGCGAAGGCAAAATTAATGATTCATTAAAATCAATATTGGCAGTCGGAAAGTTCATAGCACGTCCATTTTGCGCACCATGAACAACTTCTCCACAAAGATGATAAGGGTACCCCAATAACTCTTTAACCAGTATCATATTTCCAGCACGAATTTGACGCCGGATCAAAGAACTTGACACTACTGTATCTCCATATTCAAAAGGAGGCTCTATGTGAACCGTAATTTGAAGAGGATCTAAAATTTCATGTAATAATTCTGGTGTACCTTTTGCCTCACGGCCAAAAGAAAAGTTAAAACCAACAACAACGCCACAAACATTTAGTATACCAAGAAGAACATCCTGTATAAATGAAATGGGCTCCATGCTAGCAAATTTTTCATCACATGGTACACTGATTATTTCATCCACCTTTAATTTTTCCATGAAATCAATTTTTTCATTCTGTGGCAATAAATATTTGAAATCAGGTTTATGTAAGGCTTGCCATTGCGGATAAAACGTTAAAACTGTCAATCTTGCATTATTTTTATCGGCTAACAATCTTCCTTGGTGGATAAGATTTTGATGACCAAGATGTATTCCGTCAAAATTTCCTAAAACAACAATACGCTTTGCTTTAGAAAGGTCTTTTAATCCATTATGTATAATCAATGGTACCCCCCCTATCCACAAAATACTTTTTTAGGTATAAAACAATTTTCTTCTATTTTCCCAACAGAGAGCAAATTGTCTTGATACACGGCTTGAAACCACTCGCCATTCCTATCCAATTTATCAATATTGCATCGAGATAAGTCCAGTCGTTTTCCGTTCATCAAATCTGCGCGTGCCGCATCTGTCTCTATATAAATCTTAGGAAAAGGCAATACTGTACTCATTGGTATCAAAAGCGAGTAAGGATCCTTGGCTTGACGTAATGTATTAATTTCAATACATTGATCTAAAGAAAACTCTCCAGCAGCAGTTCGACAAAGTTCTGACATACACCCACAACTCCCACACGCACGAGCAATATCCTGGCAAAGAGTTCGAATATATGTACCCTTACTACAATGTATATCAATAATCGCTTTAGTATTATCAAAAGAAAGACACTGAATGCTATAAATTTCTATCTTTCTCTTCGGTATATCCAAAACGACCTCGCCTTCTCTAGCATACTGATAAAGAGGCTTTCCATTCTTTTTAATTGCAGAATACACGGGAGGTGTTTGTTCTTGAGGTCCGAGGAATTTTCGAAGTATGTCGGAAAATTCATTTTCTGTTAATTCAGGCAATGAACATGATAGAGTCACTTTACCAGAACTATCTTGCGTATCGGTTTCATTACCGAAAACAAGTGTTGCACGATAATGTTTATCATCAGCAGATAGATATTCGTTAAGACGTGTTGCTTGACCTATGCATAAAACCATTACACCCGTTGCATCTGGATCAAGAGTCCCATTATGACCAATTTTCTTTGTATTAAATACTTTGCGTGCAATATTTACCAAATCATGCGATGTCATATTTGCAGGCTTATCAACGAGTAATATTCCGCTATTTGACATGTTGTGCTTCCTCCCATTCAAAAATGATTTCCTTCAGCACCGCGGAAACCGCTGAAGCCAAAGGTTGGTCCAGTGTTGCACCGGAAGCACGAATATGTCCGCCGCCGCCAAATATATTACAACAATAATTGCAGTCAAACCAATCTCTGGATCTCAGACTAACTTTACAAATCTGATTTTCAAGCTCCGTAAACAGCACAGCAACTTCCACGCCTTGAATTTCTTTTATTAATGAAACAATGCCTTCTAAATCTAATATAGAAATTTTCAGATCTTGCATAGTGTTCTGTGAAAAAACGCAATAGGCAATTGAATCATTTTCAAGGTATTGTATATTTGCGTAAAGAAATTGCAGAACTCTAATCTTTTCCTTACTGGTATTTTCAAAGATATTCGCCTGAACGAGATTCTTATTTGCACCACATTCCAATAATTTTGCAGCGATATAAAAAGTTTGAGCTGTTGCACTCGGATAAAGGAAAGAACCTGTATCCGTACTTATACCAGTAAATAAGGCAGTTGCCGCCAATGGCGTTAAAGACAACTCATTATCAACAACCATACGCGCAATAATTTCACATGTAGAAGAAGCCTCTCCATCTACAAAATTTAAATTTCCGAACATACTATTACTAATATGGTGATCTATATTGATCCATGGCCTATTTAAAAACTGTTCCGGCAGTTCTCCTATGCGTTCAAATGTTGCACAGTCTACTGCAATACATACATCAGCTACATTAGCCTCTATAGTCGCTGGTTGTATTCCATGATAATGTGGTAAAAAAGAAAAATTAGTCGATATCGCTTCTTGATTATAGAGCGCAACAGTAAGCCCTGCAGAAAATAATATTTCTGCAAGGCCTGCCTGAGCACCTAAACAATCGCCATCACCACGAATATGTGAAAAAATAGCGACACTCGATGCATTATGTTTTTTTAAAAATTGTAAAATTCTCTGCATGAATCATTCTCCCAATTCACCAAGAATTTTTTCAATCTTGGCACCATATTCAAGAGAATTGTCCAAACTGAATCGTAGTTCTGGAACTTTACGTATTTTCAAGCGCTGACTCAAAGCCGACCGGATATATCCATTAGCTTTATTTAAGGCCTGTAGCATTTCTTCTCGTTCCTTATCGGTACCGAGCTTACTGACATAAATGCGTGCATAACTAAGATCGTTTGACACTTCAACATCTGTTACACTAACCATCGAATCAATATGTGGATCACGAATCTGATGCGCAAAAATATCGGTTAAGTCACGTTTAATTTCACCAGCTAAACGGTAGTTTCTATTTGCCATCATACACCTTCTTATAATTCTCTTTTGATTTCTTCAAGAATATAGGCTTCCAAAATGTCGCCTTCCTTGAAGTCATTATATTTTTCAAGGCTGATGCCACATTCATAGCCGCTGGCAACTTCTCGTACATCATCCTTGAAACGTTTTAAGGATGCGATTTCACCTTCATAAACAACGATACCATCACGCAATACGCGAATTTTACTATGTCGTGTAATCTTACCATCTGTAATATAGCATCCTGCTATATTACCAACTTTTGGCACCTTAATAACCGAACGCACTTCGGCTTGCCCTTGTTCACTTTCTTTAATATCCGGTGCAAGAAGACCACTCATGGCTGCTTTCACATCATCAATAGCTTCATAAATAATGCTATATGTTTTTACATCGACTTGTTCTTTCTCAGAAAGTTTTTTTGCATTACTATCTGGACGAACGTTAAAACCAATAATAATAGCGTTTGATGCTGCAGCAAGACTAACATCAGTTTCACGAATACCACCAACAGCAGTTCGAATGATATTAACTCGAACTTCCTCTGTGCTTAATTTTTCCAAGGATTGTTTAATCGCTTCAATAGACCCCTGTGTATCTGCTTTTAAAACTATATTAAGTTCTTGAACATCACCTTGTTGAATTTGACTGAATAAATCTTCCAGGGACACTTTTGAACCACGAGATATCTCCTGCAAATGTTTTTCTTGAGAACGTTGTTCAGCAACCTGTTTTGCAAGGCGTTCATTAGCAACTACAATAAAATCATCCCCTGCTTCAGGGACATCATTCAACCCTAATATTTCAGTTGGTACTGAAGGACCTGCTGAATCGATAGGCTGACCGTGATAGTCAAACATTGCACGAATACGTCCCTGTGTGGTACCAACAATAAGAAAATCACCATTATGCAGAGTGCCATTCTGAACCAAGAGCGTCGCTGTGGAGCCACGATTTTTATCAAGCTTAGATTCTACAACTTTCCCACGTGCACTGCGGTTTGGATTAGCTTTCAAATCCTCCATCTCCGCAACCAAAAGAATCATTTCTAAAAGATCATTGATGCCAATATTTTTCTTTGCTGATACAGGCACCATTATGGTATCGCCACCCCAGTCTTCTGCAACTAAGCCGTACTGTGTAAGTTCTGTTTTTACCGTTTCAGGATTAGCGTCTGGCTTATCTATTTTATTGATAGCAACGATGATAGGCACACCTGCCGCTTTAGCATGATCTATAGCTTCAACAGTTTGCGGCATGACACCATCATCAGCAGCAACAACTAAAACAGCAATATCAGTGATTTGAGCACCACGTGCACGCATGGCTGTAAATGCTTCATGCCCTGGTGTATCGAGAAATGTGATCTTCTGATCATTAATGGATACCTGATATGCACCAATATGTTGTGTAATGCCGCCTGCTTCAGTAGAAATGACATTAGAATTTCTAATTTGATCAAGCAAAGACGTTTTCCCGTGGTCAACATGGCCCATAATTGTAACAACAGGTGGACGAGTAACAAGATCTTCAGGACGATCTTCTTCCTCATTCTCGCTCAACAGACTTTCTTCCATTGTCGCTTTTAATTCAATTGTTGCGCCATATTCTTCAACAATTATTGAAGCTGTTTCAAAATCAAGTTCTTGGTTCATTGTCGCCATAACACCCAACGACATCAATTTCATAATAATTTCAGAGGCTTTTTTGCCCAACTGTTTTGCCAATTCTTGTACTGTAATCGTATGTTCGACAACAACGTGATGCTGAACCTCAGCAAAATCATGTACTTCCTTTTGTTGAGAATGCGCTTTCTTGTTTTTTCTATTTTTTCCCTTGTTGCTTTTACTGAAATGATTTCTGTTATCTCTATCATTTCTAGATTTCTTCGAAGAAGAATTGTTAAATTCTTCTTCATGGTTCGTATAAAAATCCTTTGTTTTTTGTTGTTTCTGTTTATTACGACGATTTTGCGACTTTCCCTGATCAGAATGTGATGAAATTGAATTATGCTGAGATATATCCGATTTTTGTTTCTTTTCAGCATTGTTCTGACGGCTATGTTCTTTATTTATAGTATCACCTTTAGATGTTCGTGATTTTTCTTCGTTGTTCTTAGTATGGTCACGAACGGCCTTTTGTGTCGAATCCTTCTTTTGTTCATATTTTTTATTATTTTTTTGAACTTGATGTAAGGATTGGTTATTTTGACGTTCCTGTTTGTCTGTAGTAGCTTGGTTTTGAGAACCCATAAAATATGTTCTAATCTTTTCTGCATCAGATTGATCAATTGTACTCATATGATTACTAACTTCCACATTCATTTTATTCAGCTGATTAATTATAGTTTTGGAATCTTGATGCAGCTCTTTTGCTAATTCATATATTCTGATTTTTCCCATAGAGCACCTCCATTGCATAAAATGATCGCTTCCGAGAGCTTTCTGTCTGTTAAAGCAATGATGGTTTTATAAGAAGAGCCAATAGCTCGTCCCAATTCTTCTTGCGAACCAAATATTATATATGGCACATGAAACTGTTCTGCACGCCTCTGCCATCTGTTTATAGCTTTAGGCTGCGCATTTCCAGCAATAATTAATAAAAAAACCTCATTCTTTTTCAAATGTGCTAAGGCAGATTGCTCTCCCGCTTTTGCTTTTTTTGATCGTGCAGCAAATCCGAGATAAGTATAAATTTTATTCAGGTCATCATTTATTGTTGACATACTTTCTTACCTGCTCATAAATTTCATCTGGAACCTCTGCTTTTAAAGCGCTGTTTAAGCGTTTGTTTTTTTCTGCAGTATTAATGCAACTTTCACTTAAACATATATATGCACCACGCCCAGACTTTTTCCCTGATGGATCGATTTCAACTTCACCTGTAGGTCGTCTAACAATTCTGAGCAATTCTTTCTTTTCTTTCTTTTCTCGACATATTGCACAAGACCTTAAAACAATTTTCTTAGGCATTGATATCACCTTTACAATCATCTTCATCACAGAAAATATAATTATAGTCAATACCTTGTTCGTCTGCTTGAGATTGGTCTTTGATATCAATTTTCCAATTGGTTAGCTTTGCTGCAAGTCGAGCATTTTGACCTTCTTTACCAATTGCAAGTGATAATTGGTTATCCGGAACAACCACAATAGCTTTTTTATTTTCTTCGTCAATAATAACATCAATAACTAAGGAAGGACTTAACGCCTCAGCAATATAAATATCTGGTGACTCATCCCAATTAATAATGTCTATTTTCTCTCCGCATAATTCATCTACAATTGATTTTACACGAACACCATTAGGCCCAACGCAAGCACCAACAGCATCAATATCATCGTTGAGTGACTGAACAGCTATTTTCGATCTCATTCCAGCTTCGCGAGCTACAGATTTAATAACAACATATCCATCTTTTATCTCAGGCACTTCCAGTTCGAACAAACGTACAAGCAATTTAGGATTAGTTCTAGATATGATAATTTGAGGACCTTTTTGCGCTTTTTTTACTTCAAGTATACAAGCTTTAATGCGTTTATTGACATAATATTCTTCATTCGGTATTTGTTCCGATGGCGTTAAGACCGCTTCGGCCTTGTTAAGCTTAATATAACAAGAACCAGCTTCGATACGATCAATTACTCCACTTATGACCTCTGACTCTTTATTCGTAAATTCATCATAGATAATTCCACGCTCTGCTTCTCGAATGCGTTGAACAACAACTTGTTTAGCTGTTTGAGCAGCAATGCGACCAAAATTTTTAGGAAATTCAGGAACATCAACTAAATCTCCGAGTTCAACATCTCGCTTTAATGCTTTAGCTTCATCCAAAGAAATTTCCGTCTGCGGAGAATGAACATCATCTACAACCTCTTTTGTTGCAAATACTTCAATTTCACCATTTTCTTGGTCCATTTTAACGGTTACATTCATCAATGATCCATAATTTTTTTTGTATGCCGAGATCAATGCAGCTTCGATAGCTTCCATAATAATTGATGCATCGATCCCTTTTTCTTTTTCTAGTTGCTTTAATGCTAAAACAAACTCTTTATTCATTTTACACCTCAGTTAAAAGTCACAATACAACTGTGCCTTTGAAATATCTTTATAGTCAAGATCGATAATAACTCCATTATCCTCAATTTTGATACCTGTGTTATCTGCATATTTAAGAATAGAAACAAACTCTTTCTTTTTACTTACGCTTTTATATAATCCTAAACGAATCTTTTCTCCAATATAACGTTGAAAATGTTCAGGAACATATAAGGTTCTTTCTATCCCTGGAGAAGATACTTCGAGAATATATGCATCATCAATAGGAAATTTAGCATCTTGATCGAAAGCATCACTACATGCTCTGCTCACAGTTTCGCAGGCATCAATATCCATTGTCTGCGTACCATCTAAAGGCTCGATAAATAATCTCAAATATGTATCTTTATGGCTCTTCTGGAATTCTACATGATAAAAACTATATCCTAAATTCTCAATCAAATGACGGTACTTCTCTAAAATATATTTTTCTACACTGTTCATATCTTCACCACCTTATAAATAAACACGAAAGAGTGGGATTTCCCACTCTTTCTAACAAGATATATCATACCATAAAAGTTGCCTGATTACAAATCATCTTAGCTGATCCTCGATATATTTCGCTAAGTCACCGACGGTTTTAAATGTCTCTACGGCTTCATCTGGAAGAATGATACCAAATTGACTTTCTAACGCCATAATAACTTCGACAACATCTAATGAGTCGGCTTCAACATCATAAAATGTTGTTGAATTAGAGATATCTTCAGGCTTCATTTCCATCTGGGCCGCAACAATTTTTTTTACGTCATCTAGTACCATATTCATTCCTCCACAATACTTTGCTTTATTTGATTTACTAAGTCGTTATCAACACACTGTACAGCGAGTTTAATGCCATTTGAAAATGCCTCTTTGTCACTATTACCATGGCAAACGATACTGATTCCATTCAGCCCCAAAAGAGGAGAGCCGCCTATTGCTTTTGAATTATATTTCCCCATAATATTTTTTAGGCCCGGCTTCAAAAGTAATGCTCCCAATTTAAACCTTATTGAAGTATTAATTGTATCAACCAAGGCTTTAAATAAGCCTTTCGCTGCACCTTCACAGGTTTTCAGCACAATATTACCTGTAAATCCATCACAAACAAGGACATCTACTGGCGACGTCAAGATGTTGTTTCCTTCAATATTCCCGTAAAAAGGAATTTTTGGATTATTTTTTAACACCTGATACGCTTCTTGGGTTAGTGGTGTTCCTTTTGTATACTCAGTGCCATTATTGATTAATGCAACTTGAATATCTTTTTTTTCTTTTTTTAAAGCTTTTGCAAAGTAATATCCCATTAAGGCAAACTGTTCAAGGTTTTTGACAGTTACTTCTGTGTTTGCACCTGCATCAACAAGAATCTTCGTACCAGTTAATGTGGGCAAGGTAGTCGCAATAGCCGGCCGTTTTATACCTCGCAAACGCCCTATTTCAAAAAGACCCGTAACCAGTTGAGCACCAGTACTCCCGGCAGAAACAACTGCATCTGCTCTCCCTTCTTTCACCAATCGTGAAGCTACACAGATGGATGCCTTTTTTTTCTGGCGATATGCCTGTGCAGGATGTTCATCCATTTCAATTATTTCACTTGTATGAACGATCTCAATCTTCTTTTTTACAGAATCATCAATAAATGCGTTTATCTTTTCTTGATCACCAACAAGGATAATCTTTTCGATAGAAGGAATTGTTTTCAAAGCATGGCAAGCGCCTGCCACAATCTCTCTTGGAGCATTATCGCCTCCCATTGCATCAACAGAAATGATCATTTTTCAGCACTCCTCATTTATAGCTTTCTTCAAGGCCTCCATTGCATATTTTCGATCCGGTTTGCCAAAAATAGCACTACCAGCAACAATAACGTTTGCGCCACTCTTTACTACTTTTGAAATGGTTGTTGTATTTATTCCTCCATCAACTTGAATCAAGAAATTATGCGATCCTTTCTTCCTTAACTCATTTACTTTTTCAATTTTATCTGTGATATCAATGAAACTTTGCCCACCAAAGCCAGGATTAACGCTCATTAGCAATACCATATCAATATAATCAAGAAATTCTTCAATACCATCTAAACTGGTATTAGGATTATATGCTATACCAACTTTACAGTTAAATGATTTTATTGTTTTTATCATTGTTGCAATATCTTTCTCTGCCTCGACATGAAATGTAATCATATCAGCTCCAGCATTTGCAAACTCCCGAACATATCTGATAGGTTCCTTTATCATTAAATGCGTGTCAAAAAACAAATTACTATGAGCACGCATTGCTTTAATTACAGGTGGTCCAAAAGTAATATTTGGAACAAACATACCATCCATAACATCAAGATGGATCCATTCTGCCCCTGCTTTCTTTATGTCTTGCAGCTCTTCCGCTATTTTCGAAAAATCAGCGGATAAAAATGATGGTGAAAAGATAATATTATTCATTTTATTTCCTCAATTTTTCTCTTTCCTCTAATTCTTGATAAAGTTTTACATAATTTGAATAACGTTTAGGTGAAAAAATATTTTCAGTGATTCTCTTTTTTACTTCACAATCAGGTTCATTGATATGAACACAATTATTAAAGCGACATTGAAGAGCTACCTGATGGTAGTCGCAATACAAATCCTTTAATTCCCATTTTTTCATTTTCACTGGAAAATCTAAAGCACTAAAACCAGGAGTATCAACAATAAATCCACGCTCAAAAGCAAAGAATTCCGCTGTTCGTGTTGTATTTTTCCCTCGGTTAAGCTTTTGACTAATATCTTGAACCGTTTGAACCGGCTGTCCCAACAAAAGATTGATCATCGTCGATTTTCCAACACCTGAATTTCCTGTTAACACAGTCGTTTTTCCTTGACAAAATTGATGAATATTTTCTAAATCAGAATCTTTGCCTGCAAATATTAAATCAACACCTGACTTTTTATAATACTCTTCAACAATATCTCGATCATTAATATCTGCTAAATCCATTTTTGTAAAGCATAGTGTAGGGGGGATTGTGTAATATTGAGCTAATGCAATAAGTTTATCCAAGAGCAAAAAATCATATGTAGGTTCTTTTATTGCTGCAACAATCAAGATCTGATCAATATTTGCAATGCCAGGACGTGGAATGTAATTCTTACGTTTGACAATGGATGTAATATATCCGCGCTTCAAAAGCATATCATTTTGTTCAATATCAAATTGAACAAAATCCCCAGCAACAATATGATCACGTTGCCAATGTTTCTGCTTTCCACTTAATTTACATTCATACAATATACCATCAGCATCAGTCATATAAAAACCACCATGTTTTTTTAAAACTCTACCGATCATATTCTCACCTAATCTGCTTTGATTGTTTTTATAACGTTCCGATCAATCATAACGGTAAAAGTTGCTGATCCATGATAATCAAAACGTCGTAAAATTTGATCTCCAGTTTCTACTGATTCCATAAATACGACTGTACCATCATTCTCATCATCAGTTAATAAAATTTGCATCACTCCGCTACGATCAGCTGTAACCGATATCTCTGCTGTTTTAGTTTCACTACTCTGACTATCTTTTCCCGAACTAACAACTAAATCAATAGCAGTATACTCATCCACATGGTCATTCGGATTGTAGCCTTGACTAATAACAGTTCCCTCTTCTTGATCAGAGTCTTGATAAGAAATATTTCCTACATTTAATTTTGCATCAGATAACATAGAACTTGCCGTATCAAGAGATTTTCCTCGCACATCTGGTACGACTGCATATGGCTTTTCACCTAAGCTTATCTCTAAATTAACTGCTGTGTTACGTTCAACTTTACTATCTGGTTCAATACCTTGGGAAATAACTTGTCCTGCTTTCACAGAAGAACTATAGGATTCACTAACAGAACCAACCAAAAGGTCTGCATCACCTAATGTTTTGGTTGCAGCATCTAAGGTTTGGCCTCTAACATCTGGAACAGTACTTTGTTGTGAACCTTTACTAATAACAACTGAGATAACATCACCTTTGGAGACATTTGAACCTTCAGCGGGTGATTGAGAACAAATTTTTCCTTTCTCATACTCATCGCTGTATTCACTCCCAATTTCTGTGAGAGTTAATTCATAACGCGCAGCCTCGCTTTCAGCAGCTTCAACTGTCATTCCTCGAAAATCCGGAACAGTTAACTCACTTGGGGGGGCAATTTTTTGAGCCAAAAGAAGCGTTGCCGCCAATACTAATAAAACAATTACCGCTAAAACCAATAAGTTCATGCGTTTTTTACCTTTTTTTTGTTTTATCGTACTGTTCTTCGGCGAAGATTTTAATGGAATATCTTTTTTCTTAGAATCTTTTTGATTTTTTATTTGTTTTGAAGATTGTTGGGTAGAAATAACTTCTACAGGACGCTCCAAGTTCGCTGATTGTGATGATAATTTGCCTTTCTCGGCAGCAGCTGTAATTGCAGAGGATTTTATTGTCTTTCCAGAGCTTACTTGTTCTTTTACTTGCTTATCAATAGAAATACTTGACAATGCACGTGAAAGTGCTTGCATGCTAGCAAAGCGATTTTCTGGATTTTTTTCTAAACACTTTGTAACAATAAAACTTAAACTTTCTGGCACATCATGAATAATTGAATGAACAGACTTTGGTGGCTCTTGAATATGTTTTAAAGCTACACTAACAGGATTATCCGCTGTAAAAGGTAACTCCCCAACTAACATTTCGTAAAGAACTATACCAAATGAATAAATATCGGTTTGATATGATAATTTTTCGCCTCTTGCTTGCTCTGGTGAAAAATAATGTGCGGAACCCAATACCCCTTTATTGTGTGTAATTGTAGTATTATTCATCATTTGAGCAATACCAAAATCTGTAATTTTAACATTATCGAACTTATCAATTAGGATATTTTGACTTTTAACATCTTTATGTATAATTTGATTTGCATGAGCGTAAGAAAGACCATTTGCAATTTGTATTGCATATTTTACTGCTCGTTGCCAGGGAATTGCGCCTTCTCTATTAATTTTTTCCTTAAGAGTTTCACCTTCGACATATTCCATAACAAGGCACATCGTATCCTCATCTGTTAATATATCATAAATTCCTACAATATTATTATGTGACAGCTTTGCGATTGCAACAGCTTCCTTTTGAAAATGACGTCGAAATGTACTGTCTTCTGTATATTCATCACGAAGAACTTTAATTGCTACATTTCGATCCAGCGATAGGTCCTTAGCAAGATAAACAATAGCCATTCCTCCGCTACCAATCTTTTTTATGATTTGATAACGTCCGGCCAGTAGTTCATTCATGATCTCGACCTCCCTTCAGAAAACAGTCCAATAATAATACTTAGATTATCTTTCCCGCCTTTTTCTAAAGCCATTTTCATGACAACATTGGCAAACTGTACAATGCTTTCCGCTTCTTTTAATACATGCAATAGATCTAATGGACTTAAATAACGATAAATACCATCAGTTAAGAGAATAATATAATCTCCTGTTCGCAAACGAAAATGACCAATTTGTGGCTCAACTAAAGAATCTGGACCAATGGCACGAGTTAAATAATTATTTGCACGAGAAATTGTTGTCCCCTGCATTTCGATAAAAGTTTTAAAATCTTTGCGTGCAAGTTCCGAAAGATAAGTGTGGTCATATGTAATTTGTTCAATATCTTTTTTATTTCTTGAAACGTAAATTCTAGTATCCCCAACATGAGAAAAGAATAATATGCCATGATCTATCAACGCGCAAGTTAAAGTTGTGCCGCATATTTTTCCCTCAGATAGTTCATTTTGTATTTGATGTACAGCATCATTTGCTGCTTCAAAACCATCACGCAGTAGTTCTTCCTTATCAGAATATTTATTGTGATTATCTAGTAAAAAATTTTTCAGAATTTCGACCGCCTTGTTACTGGCCTCTTCCCCACGCGCGTGTCCACCGATACCATCAGCGATAATCATTATCTTATTTTTCTCATCGAAAAAAAGCGCGTCTTCATTGGTTTCCCGCACCAAGCCTATATGTGTTTTTCCATAAATCACAAGGCCTCACTCCCTAATCATTTGGATTGATAATAACTTGTCTTTAATTGTCCACAAGCACCATTTATATCTGCCCCTTTTTCTTGTCGAACGCTTGCACCAATTCCACTAGCGCGCAACGCTTCGATAAATATATTGATGTGTTTTTTATCAGGACGACGCAAAGAATGATTATGTGCAACAGCGTTTACAGGAATAACATTGATATGACAATCCAAACCATGAAGTAATTTTTTCAGTTCTTCAACATTACACTTTTGATCATTAACATTTTCAATCAAAGCATATTCAAAGCTAATACGTTTTCCAGTTACATCTTGATAATATTTGCATGCTTCCATTAACGCTTCTAACGGATATGCTCTATTTACTGGCATTAATTCATCACGATCTTTATTATTGGATGCATGTAATGAAATGGCGAGTCCAATATCAGTGTTCAAATCTGCAAATTCAATAAGTTTTGGTACTACTCCGCAAGTAGAAATTGTTATTCTTCTAGGCGAAAGATTCATTCCATTTGGATGACAAAGAATATCAATGGATTTCATAACCTGATTAAAGTTATTAAAGGGTTCACCCATTCCCATAAATACTATATTGCGAATTTCCTGCCCTTTCTCATTCATTTTAAGAATTCTATTTGCAGTATATACTTCACTGAGAATTTCTGCAACTGACAGATTTCTCTCAAATCCTTGATGACCAGTTGCACAAAAAGCACATCCCATTGCACAGCCCACTTGACTAGATACACATAATGTGTTGCGTTGCTTACTATAATCGCCACGATACCGCATTAATACACATTCTATAAGAGCGCCATCTTCAAGCGCCATCAAGTATTTTTCTGTTCCATCTTTTGAAACAAATCTTTGTTTTAATTCTGGGTTAAGAATCACATAGCCGTCTTTTTCCAAGGCTGAAAGCAATTTTTTGCCAACATTATGAGCCTGAGAAAATTCTTCAATCTGTTGATTGTGAAGCCAAGAAAAAAACTGCTTATTACGAAAGGCTGGTTCCCCAAGCGATTGTAAATAACTTTTTAATTCTTCAAAATTTAACGCACGAATATCCAAAACAATGTTAATCCTTTCTAATAATTTTTGCGATAAAAAAACCGTCAGAATGATCTACGAACGGATATATTGTTTCCATGCCAGATGCACATATCTTGTTCAAGCAGTTAAACGATATCAGTTCAAAATTTGGATGCGTTTCCAGAAAATGTGCAATCTGTAACTCGTTTTCTTTTTTATTCAAAGTGCAAGTGCTATAAACCATTGTTCCACCGGATTTTAAATATTTTGCCGCCGATTCGAGTAGTTTTTTTTGTGTAGCCTCTATCTCTACTAAAGCACTTTTGCGCACTTTCCATCGCAAGTCAGCACGGCGATTTAATACACCAAGGCCACTGCATGGAGCATCCAAAAGAATATAATCAAAATATTCAACGAAATTTTCTTCCAAATTTGTTGCATCTGCGGCAAAACATTCGATGTTTCCTATCCCTAGTCTTTTAATATTTTCTTTAATTAATTGGACACGATGAGGATGTAAATCACAAGCAAAAATCTTACCGCTGTTTTTCATTATAGCAGATAGCTGTGTTGTTTTTCCACCTGGGGCTGCACACATATCTAAAACACAACTATCTTTTTGCGGCTGGAGAATTGTTGCCGGTAGCATAGAGCTCAGATCTTGAACAATAATTTTTCCCTCGACAAACAGAAGCGATTGCTTAACAGGTTGTAATGAAGAGAGACATAATGCTTCTGGCAGATCCTGATGTTGCTTAAACTCAACCTTCATTTCTTTTAAAGTTGTAATCACCTTATCAATTGATGTTTTTAATGTATTAACCCTAATCCATGTTGGTGCTGGTTCATTAAAATATGCGCAAAGTTTTTCAGTATCTGAAAACCCATACTCTTTCACCCAAATATCAATCATCCATTGAGGAAAACTATACCATTTTGAAAGATATTGATTTTTTTGTTTCCGTTTGTTTGGCCAGACAACCAATCTATCATTTCTTAAGATATTCCGTAATATGCCATTAATAAACTTATCTGAGTGCAGCTTTAACATTTTTGCGAGTTCAACAGTCTCATTTACCGCTGCATGATTTGGAATTTTATCCATAAAAGTTAATTGATACACAGCCATTCGCAATAAAATAAGCGTTTTCTTATCAATACGTTTCAAATTAGCATATGTACCAATAATTTGATCTAAATGAAGTTGCATTTTTGTGCATCCATATACCAAGTCTGTTGCCAGTCTTTTATCTTTTATATTTAGGTTTGAACGCAAAAGAGCCTTGTCCAACGCAAGGTTGGCATAGGCTCCATTCATCTGAATATCAATCAAAACATGATAGGCAAGCTCTCTAGAACTTTGGTCCATCATATACACCACCATTTCTAATCATTCAATCGTCACTTCTGTTAAAAACTAGAACGAGTTGCAATAACTGCAGCAAGGAAGAAACGAGCGCTGCCACATAAGTCAATGCTGCTGCCCCAAGAACTTTCTTTGCGCCATTCAGCTCACTATCATTTAATATTTGATCTGCGCCGAGTGTTGCAATAGCACGATTACTCGCATTAAATTCAACAGGTAACGTAACAAGTTGAAAAAAGACGATTGCGCAAAACAATAAAATTCCCAGCTGAATCAAAGACATGCTATTGATAATAATTCCTAACAAAACCAAAGGAATAGCAAAATTACTGCTAAAATTTGTCACAGGAATAACTGCATTTCGAATCGTCAAAGGAAAGTAATTTGTTGCATGCTGCACCGCATGTCCAACTTCATGAGCAGCAATCCCCAACGATGCAATGCTACTGCCATTATAAACCTCACTCGACAATCTTACTTGTTTGGCACGTGGATCATAGTGATCGCTTAAATGTCCACTAATCTGTGTGACAGTCACGTCATAAAGTCCATTATCATTCAACATTTTTCTTGCAAATTGCGCTCCAGTATAGCCGCTTTGAGAATATACTCGTGCAAAACGTTTATATGTTGAACTAACCTTTCCTTGCGCATAAATCGTGAGAAGAATGCCTGGAATTAATACAATCATTGAAATATCTAAAATCATTTTTCCTCAACTCTCATTAGAAAATATATCCCCAACTTTTAAAGGATGTCCATTTAAGAAGGATTGAACTGGCATTTCCTTTTTGCCAGCAGGTTGAACCTCGCTCACCAAAAGAACACCTTCACCTGTAGCTATGCCAATTGAATTTTTTTCTATTGAAACAATAGTGCCTGGAATCAAGTTACCTTGTTTCATATTATCAAAAAAAGATACACTCTTAAAGGCTAATCTTTTATTGTTAATAAACGTGTAGATACTATCATCAGGCAACAATGAACGATTTAAATTTACAATGTCTTTTGCTGCCATTGAAAAATTAATACATCCATCTTTTTTACCAAACATTGGCGCATAGGTTGCATCTTGATGATTTTGAGGTATTGGACTTAACGAATCTATTTTATTCAATGTTTTAACTAATGTAGTCGCTCCCAGAACAGCCAATGCCTCAAAAAGATCTTTTTTATTCCAATTCATATCAATCTTGATGGTTGCTGTATTAAAAATAGGACCTTCATCCAAACCAGATTCTAACTTCATAATACTTATACCTGTCTCAGTATCACCATTGCGTAATGCCCACTGGATTGGTGCCGCACCACGATATTTTGGCAAAATTGAAGCATGAACATTGATAAAACCATATTTTGGAATAACCAAGAGATTGTCCGGAATAATTTTTCCATAAGCTGCCACAATAACAACATCTGGTTTTGCTTCTAGAAAAAGTTCTTCAACTTCACTTATCTTTACACTTTCTGGCTGATAGAGCATTAAATTGTGTGATTTGGCAAATTCAGCAACTGGCGGTGCTTGAAGTTTTTTTCCTCGCCCCTTCGGACGATCTGGCTGAGTAAAAACCATCTTTATATCATGCCCAACATCCATTAATTTTTCAAGAATTGTAACCGCAAAATCAGGTGTCCCCATATAAATGATTTTCATCAATCAGACATCCTTTCGATTTCAGTAGCTTTATCAGTAAAAATAATTCCATTTAAATGATCTATTTCATGTTGAAAAGCGCGTGCCAAATATCCAGATGCCTCAATTACTACCTCATCACCATTTTCATTAAGCGCTTTTACTTTAATATGTTCGCTTCTCTTTACATTGCCTACAATATTCGGCACACTTAAACAACCTTCTGGGCCATCTTGAATACCACTGGACGAAATAATTTCAGGATTTACCAATTTAAACAATCCTTCACCAATATCAACAACAATCACACGCTTACTGATTCCAACTTGAGGTGCTGCTAGTCCAACCCCTTTTGCATAATACATAGTTTCAGCCATATTATTTAATAATTTTTTAATATTTTCATTCACCTCTTTAACAGGATGTGAAATACGACGCAGTACAGGATCTCCTGCAATAACAACTTTATATCTAGCCATAAAGATTCTCCTTTCAGATTAAAAAATATTTTCTGGGTCAATATCAATTAATACCCTCGTTGAGTTTTTTATTTTTAAAAATCGCAAATCACCACGAAATTTCTTCATAAATGAGGATATATTTTCCTCTGCATCTACCTTGATTATCAAATGCATGCGATAACGGTTATTCTTTTTACTTATCGGCGCAAAAGAAGGACCAATGATTTTCTTTTTGATCGGCAAGCGCTCGATATAATTATAAATGGAACTCATTGATTTCTCAACATCATTAATATCATAATCCATCACAATAATACGGCAAAGACGAACGAACGGAGGATAAAGCCATTGTTTACGAAATGCTATCTCGTCTAAAAAGAATTGATGCACGTTCTGATTTTTTGCATCTTTCATCGCGTAATGATTTTTTTGATAAGTTTGTATAAATACTACACTTGATTTCTTATCTCGTCCTGCTCTTCCTGCAACTTGAACCATTAACTGAAAACAACGCTCAGCGCTACGAAAATCGGGGAGATTTAATGTCAGATCTGCATGGATAACCCCAACGCAGGTTGTATTCATAAAATCTAATCCTTTTGCCAGTAGTTGAGTTCCAACCAATATATCAATATTATGCGACGCGTACTTTTTTAAAATCTGTTCTCGTGTCGTTGAATTCATCATTGATTGTGCATCAAGACGATCGATTTTTGCATTAGGAAATAATTCAGCACATTCATTTTCGACAGTCTCTGTCCCAATTCCATGTTTTTCAATAAAAGCGCTTCCGCAGGATGGACATTGTTTAACCATAGGTAAATGGAATTCACAATAATTACACTTTAATTCATTGCTTGATTGATAATACGTCAAGGGAATATCACATTTGGGACAACGAATCACTTCGCCACACTCATGACAAACAATAGATGATGAATATCCCTTTCGATTGATCAAAAGAATGACTTGCTCATTTTTAGTCAAAGCATTTTGTATGGCAAATCTTAACTCGTCACTTAATATGGAATAATTTCCTTTTTTTCGTTCTTCAATCATATCAACCAACTTAATGTCTGGTAGTGCAATTTGATTGACACGTTCCGGTAAATTAAAAATAGAACATTGTTTTTTCACGACTTCATATAAACTTTCGATTGACGGTGTCGCACTTCCTAAAATCAGCAGAGCATTATCTCTTTTGGCAAGATATTCGGCTATTTTTGCTGCATGATACCGTGGATCTGGTTCACTTTGTTTGTAACTGCTTTCATGTTCTTCGTCAATAATTATCACACCCAATCGATCAAACGGAAGAAATAACGCACTTCGAGGACCAAGAATAACATCAATTTCATGTGCAGCAACTTTTTTCCAAATTGTATATCGTTCACGTTCTGTCAGTTGGCTATGTAGTAACGCAACACGATCTCCAAATCGTTTGTTAAGTCGAATAAATAAATGCTGTGATAACGCAATTTCTGGCACAAGAAAAAGAGCTTGAGCGTTTTTTTCTATAATGACATCAATAATCTTTTCGTAAATAAGCGTTTTTCCTGATCCAGTCACCCCATTGATTAAACTCTTATGGAAAATACCTTCTTTTACTTGATCTTGAAGTGCCTGAAAGGTTTTCTCCTGCAACGCTGTCATTTGTTTTTCCGGAAAACTCAATTTATCATCTTTATCTAAAAGAGCATGATCAGATTCAATAATAAATTTTTTCGTTAATAAAGCTTGAATAGCTGATTTACATTGACCAAAATTTTCTTTAATCGCTTGATTCTCCACACCATTATTACGAAGAATAAATTGAAAAATTTCTTTCTGTTTCGGTGCACGTTTCAAATTATTGATGCACTGCTCGATAAATGTTTTAGAATAATTGGTTAAATAATAATATCTATTTTGTTCGTTGCATGGTTCATGAGCACAGATACGCCACTTTCCTTCCTTACAAGCCTTAGCAGCTAAATGAATATTTTTTGAATTAAGTAATTGTTTTTCTTCAGACGCACAACTCTCAAAAGCAATAAACGTATGATGCATAATATATTTTGGGATAACTTGTTTTAATGTATATATCATTGCACATGCATAGTAATCCGAAACAAAACGACACAATCCCATCATTTTATCATCAACAACAGGCGAAATCACGTGCATCATTAAAACATCTTTTATTTTTTCTGTATTTTGAAGATTTTTTAAGGATTCTTCGTTAATAACGATTCCCTTTTTTACTCCATTACCCTTTCCGAATGGTACATATACAATACATCCTATTTTTACCATTTCCTGAAGAAAAGAAGGAACATGATATGTGAACCCCTCTTCATGAACAAACGGAACACCATCCACAATCACTCGACAATATTCCATTCCATCACCTCACGCCAAATAGATGAAAAGCAGATATCCGTAGATATCTGCTTTATTTATTATTAATTCACACCGCAAGCCTTTTTTAATGCGTCAACCTTATCTAAGCGTTCCCATGGCAAATCAATATCTGTTCGTCCAAAATGACCGTATGCCGCACACTGTCGATACATTGGTTGTTGCATATCTAAATCACGAATGATTGCTGCTGGTCGAAGATCAAACACTTCATTGATCACATTTGCCAATCGTTCTTCGTCAATAAGCCCTGTGCTAAAGGTTTCTACAAAGATAGACATCGGCCGGGCAACACCTATTGTATACGCCAATTGAACTTCACAACGCTTTGCCAAGCCAGCCGCAACAATATTCTTAGCAACATATCGTGCCGCATATGCACCTGAACGGTCAACTTTTGTGCCATCTTTTCCTGATAAGGCACCACCGCCATGACGAGCCATTCCACCATATGTATCAACAATAATTTTTCGGCCAGTAAGGCCCGTATCACCTTGTGGGCCACCAATAACAAATCTACCTGTTGGATTAATATAATAACGTGTATTTTCGTCCAACATTTCTGAAGGAAGAACCGGCTTAATAACGTTTTCCATAACAGCCTTACGCACATCTTCAATAGAAGCTTCAGAAGTATGCTGAGTAGAAATTGTTACTGCATCGATCCGTGTTGGAATGCCATCATCATATTCCACGGTCAACTGACTTTTTCCGTCTGGCAAGAGAAATGGAACATCTCCATTTTTTCGAACCTCAGCCAATCGGCGAGTAAGCGCATGAGAGTAGTAAACAGGAAGAGGCATATACGATTCTGTTTCATCACTTGCATAACCAAACATCATTCCTTGGTCACCAGCGCCAATGGCTTCCAAATCAGAATCATCCATTTCGCCCATTTTTGCTTCAAGCGCTTTATCTACACCCATTGCAATGTCTGCAGATTGTTCACTAATTGAAGTGAGAACTGCGCACGTCTTATAATCAAACCCATGGTTCATATCATGATAACCAATATCTTTAATAACTCCACGAGCAATTTTTGGCATGTCAACATAGCATTTTGTGGAAATTTCACCCGCAATTAACACCATGCCTGTTGTGACAAATGTTTCACAAGCAACGCGTGCATTTGGATCTTTTTCCAAAATAGCATCTAAAATAGCATCTGAAATTTGGTCTGCAATCTTATCTGGATGCCCTTCCGTTACAGACTCTGATGTAAAAAATTGTTTCAATTATCTTTCCTCCTTCTTTTGACGAATAAGTTCAATCTCATCGAGAATTTTATCAGCAAGTTGCGTTTTTAATTGTTTTGAAATTACTTTTTGATGACCATCCTTAAACAAGATTGTCGCCGCATTATAATCTGATTGAAAAGCAGTGTCTTTACCAGCGATATTATTTGCAACAATAAAGTCTAATTTTTTTTCAATAAGTTTTTTTTCTGCGTTTTGAAGAAGATGATGACTTTCTGCCGCAAAACCTACTACAATTTTTCCTTCAAGCAAAAAATTGAGAGATTTTAATATATCTGGGTTTTTTCGAAAAGTAATCGATAATTCATTACCCACTTTTTTAATCTTCTCATGATGATACTCTTCCGGAGTAAAATCTGCTGGAGCTGCTGCCATGACCAGGCCATCGGCACTTGGCAACAAATTTTCAATAGCAGATAGCATTTCTTCTGTTGTAGAAACATCAATGCGCGAAACGCCAAATGGTGTTTCGCGTTGTACCACTCCCGCAATCAGCGTAACTTGCGCCCCACGAAGAGCCGCTTCTCTCGCGATTGAAAAACCCATTTTGCCACTACTATGATTAGTAATAAATCTAACCGGATCAATTGGGCCAATAGTTGGGCCTGCTGTAACAATCAGATGGAAGTCAGACAGAGTTTGAGATGTTAAAGATTTTTCGATACAAAACTGCAATGTGTTGATATCTGCTAATTTCCCATCACCAATATCTCCACAGGCCAATTTTCCGTATGTTGGAGATATTATTTCATATCCATTGTTCTTTAACAAAGCGATATTATTCTGAGTAACTTCCTGATGATACATAATAGTGTTCATCGCCGGTGCAACCAAAACAGGACCATCAAACGCTAAAATGAATGTACTCAGGAAATCATCAGCGAAACCATGAGCAAGTTTAGAGATTACATTTGCATCTGCTGGAGCAATCATACAAATATCTGCCCATTTTGCAAGATTAATATGCTCAAGAGCAACACAATCCCCGTTAAACATGTCCGTAATGACTGCTTCATGGGAAATCGCTTCAAATGTCAATGGTTGCACAAATTTTGTAGCATTCTTGGTCATTACGACACGAACGCAATGACCTTGTTTATGCAATAGATTAACTAAATCCACCGTCTTATAAGCTGCAATACTTCCCGTAACCCCAATTACAATATTCATAGCAGATCAATCATTGAAACGATAGGTGACATTTCCTTCACCAATTTCACAAAGTGCAATAGAAACAGCCTTATTTGTCGGAGCATCCGTAAAACGTTCCGCACCATCAACCAGTTCACGTGCACGCTTAGCAGCCACAACCGCTAGAGTATATTTATTATCCGTTTTTTCTAAAAGTTCATCAATGCTAGGTTGAATCATTTTACTCACTTTCCTTTTCTAAAATAAATGTGGTTGGGATTGACGTATTTCTTGAAACCTTACACCGCTCAGCTTCAAGAATGGCTTTTAAATTATCCACCGCTGTTTGAATGTCTGCATTAATTATAACATAATCATACGCAGCTAGTGTATTTATTTCTCCAACAGCACACGACAACCGCTTTTCAATTTGTTCTTCTGTTTCCGTACCTCTACCTCGAATACGCCGCTCCAGTTCTTTATATGAAGGAGGCATGATAAATACTAGAACAGCATCGGGATTTCTAAGTTTCACACTTTTTGCACCTTGAGGATCAATTTCCAGCATAACATCTTGTCCGGAAGCTAACAAGTCTTCAACGTATTTTCTTGGTGTACCATAATAATTGTCATAAACTCTAGCCCACTCGATAAACCCGTCTTCTTGTATTTTTTGTTTAAAAGCTTCTTGCGTCATAAAAAAATAATTTACGCCTTCTTGCTCACCTTTACGAGGTGCACGAGTTGTTGCAGATACCGAAAGAGCCACAGGAATCTGCTGCCTTAAATGAGCGCACAATGTACCTTTTCCTGCACCCGAAGGCCCACTCATTACCAATAGAATGCCTTTCTTATCATGGGTTAGCATGACATTTCATCTCCTTTACACAGCATCATTTAATCGACCAGCCAGCGTATCTGTTTGAATCGCAGACAAAAAAATGTAGTCATCGCTTGTAATAACAACTGAACGTGTTTTTCGCCCTGACGAAACATCAACAAAATGATGGCTTTCTTTAGCAAACTGAACGAGTCTTTTGATCGAAGCGCTCTCAGGGGAAACAATTGCAACAATTTTATTTACAGCAACCATATTATCAAAACCAATATTTAAGAATGTCATACTACACGCCCTACATTATATTTTGAGCCTGTTCACGAATTTGATCAATAAGAACTTTACTTTCAACAATTTTTTCGGAAACTTGAATGTCACTTATTTTTGAAGCAATTGTATTATATTCACGATTAATTTCCTGCATATAAAAGTCAATTTTTTTACCAACTATTTTCTCATCACTTGCAAGCAATTCTTCTAATTTTTCAAAATGCGAAGCCAAACGAACCAGTTCTTCATCTATCGTTGTCTTCACAGCATGCACTGCAACTTCAGAAAGTATTCTTGACTCATCAATATCATCTAATTCGGATACAAACTCTCGTATTCTAGTCTCCAATCTGATCCTATAAAGATGATCTAATTCTGGAACGCGCTCTGCAATTTTTGCACGTGTCGCTTTTAACTGAGAAAGTTTTTCTTGTAAATTTTCCTGTAAACGCGCCCCTTCTTCTTCCCTAGAAACATAAAAAAGATCAAAAGCATCATTTAATGCATCAATAACATTTTCACCATCTTTTTCTACATCAAAAACATACTCATCTTTTTTTGTAATATGATCAAGTTGCAGAAAATACTTTAAATGTTTATAGTCTTCATTTATATGGCCAAATGCTTCTTGATAATCTTTCATATATTGTTTCAATTGCTGTGTATCTAGGCGAAAGGCTTCTTCAGAGCAATGATTATGCTTCAATGAAATATCTATCGTTACTTGGCCTCTTATGACACGCTCAACCGCACATTTTCGTAATTTTTCTAGAAAGTTATGATCAAATACCGAAGCATTTAGACGCACATCACTATATTTGCCATTTACTGATTTTATGTCTATTTGCAAGATACCATCATTAAGCTCTTTTGTAACAGACGCATAGCCAGTCATACTTAACATTTCATCACCCACTTTATGCGAATGTTACTTCATCAAGCTTATAATACGAGCCCAATAGATTATTATAATGTTTTACCAATGAGAGACGATTCTGTCTAACGGCAGTGTCTTCATCCATAACCAAAATCTTTTCAAAGAAATTTTCTACAACATCATTCAAAGTTTCAAATTGTTTGATTACGCCCAGATAATCCTTGTTTTCTACCAACCCTGGTATAACCTCTTCACAAGTGGATAAAGCATTATAAAGGGCTCTTTCTTCATCTGAAGTAAATAAATTGGTATCAATTGCAACATCAGTAACTGTTTCGGTAATATTCGCCGCGCGACCATTGTTGTCTAATGTCGCTTTAATCAAAGCTTTATCATTGCCATCAATATATGATGACAAAGCTTTAGCTCGTAAGATTACATCATAAAAATCATCATAGCCTACTTCCATAACCGAATGAATAATATCATTAGCAATACCTGCATCCTTTAAGATCTTTAATAGGCGCTGTTCGAAGAATTTGTGAATGGTTGCATTTGTATCAGAGTTATCAAATTGAAGTCCTGTTGTGCCATATGCTTCACACGCAATGGAAATTAGTCGCTGCAAAGATAATGACCAGCTTTGATTAATGATAATATTTGCTAATCCTAAAGCTTGACGTCGAAGTGCATAAGGATCCTGAGAACCTGTTGGGATAATTCCAGCATAATAGCACCCAACAATCGTATCGATTTTATCAGCAACGCTAACAATACTGCCCTCTTTTGTTTCTGGAAGTGCATCATTTGCAAAACGTGGCATATAATGTTCTCGAATTGCTTGCCCAATATTTTTTTTATCCGGATGCTCATGATCAAAATAGTATTCACCCATAAGTCCCTGTAATTCAGGAAATTCTGAAACGACATTACTAACAAGGTCCATTTTTGTGCATCGAGCTGCCGTCACTGTATCTGCTATTAACTGTTCATCACTATGCAAAGCTTCTGCAATCGCACGAGAAATATATTGTAAACGTTGAGTCTTTTCATAAACTGTCCCCAGTTTTTCCTGAAAAACAATGCTCTTAAGTTTTTCTTCACCGGACTCGAGACCCTTTTTAAGATCTTCCTGATAAAAGAACTCAGCATCTGCTAAGCGCGCGCGCAGCACATTTTCATTTCCAGCACGAACAATGTCAATATATTCAGCCGTCCCATTACGCACAGTAATAAATCCATTAGTGAGAGAGCCATCATTTTTTAATATTGGGAAATAGCGCTGATGTTCTTTCATTGGAGTAATCACCAGCTCATCTGGCAATTCCAAGTACTTTTCATCAAAGCTTCCGCGAAGCGCTGTTGGATATTCAACAAGATTAACAACTTCATTCAATAAGCTGTCATCTTCCTGATAATGTTCCTCGGTCCCTGCAAATATAGCTTCAATTTGATCAAGAATCATGTTTTTTCTTTTATTCTGATCAACAATCACATATTCTTGTTCCATTGTTTCAAAATAAGATGAAGCGTCTTTAATCTCTACAACTTCGTGTCCAAGTGTGCGATGGCCTCTGGTTATACGTCCTGCTTGCAGCATACCGATATTAAAAGGAACTATTTCATTGTCATAGATAGAAACAATCCATCGAATTGGGCGAATATACCGCAATTCAGAACTTCCCCACCGCATACTTTTTGGGAACTTTAAATTCAAAACAAGGCTTCCCATCACTTCTGATAAAATTTCTTTTGTAAAGCGGCCTTTTTCTTCACGTTTACAAAAAACATATGTGCCATTTGGCAATTCTTTAGTGTAAACTTCCTCTTCTTTAAAGCCATTTGCGCGCAAAAAACCTTCAAGCGGTTTTGCCATTTTTCCGTCTTTGTAAGCCGCCTTCAAAGATGGACCTTTTACTTCCTCGGATAAATCCGTCTGAACATCGGCAATACCATTTATCATTAAAACCAAACGGCGAGGTGTTGCATATGTTTCAATATTATCATATTCTAAACGTTCTTTATCAAACAATGTCTGCGCATGTTTTTTTAAATCACTTATAGCTCCATTCATATATGCCGCAGGCAGTTCTTCAAGACCAATCTCTAACAAATAATCAGCCATAATATCCTCCTTTTACTTACAAAGCGGAAAACCGAGTTTACGACGTTCTTCCACAAACTTTTCAGCACATTTTTTGGCGAGATTACGCACACGGGCAATATAGTGGGTTCGTTCTGTAACACTGATTGCACCACGCGCATCCAGTAAATTAAACACATGCGAACATTTTAGTGCATAATCATATGCTGGTTGCACTACACCACATTCCAAAACATGTTCAGCTTCTTTTTCATACATATCAAAAAGCTGCACCAACATTGTTGCGTCCGAGTACTCAAAATTATACTTTGAATACTCTACTTCATTATGATGGAACACATCCCCATATTTTACGTCACCAATCCATTCAATATCATAAACATTCGTCTTATTTTGAATAAACATTGCCAGACGTTCCAATCCATATGTAATTTCTCCACATACTGGATCACAATCAATACCGCCACACTGTTGAAAATAAGTAAACTGCGTAACTTCCATCCCATCTAGCCAAACTTCCCAGCCAAGTCCCCAGGCACCAAGAGTTGGAGATTCCCAGTTGTCTTCCACAAAACGTACATCGTGCTTTAATAAATCAATGCCCAGGATCTCAAGACTCCTTAAATACAATTCTTGAATATTATCTGGAGATGGCTTTAGAAGAACCTGATATTGGTAGTAATGCTGCAATCGATTTGGGTTATCACCATATCTTCCATCAGCCGGACGGCGACATGGTTCAACATACGCAACATGCCATGGCTCTGGTCCTAATGCTCTAAGAAACGTAGCAGGATTCATCGTGCCCGCACCTTTTTCAATATCGTACGGTTGTAAAATAACACAGTTGTTATCGCTCCAATATTTGTTAAGCGACAAAATCATTTCTTGAAATTGCATAACATCCTCCTTAAAAATACAAAAACTCGTCTCTGTCATTCCTGACAGGGACGAGCAATACCCGCGGTTCCACCCTGATTGACATAACCCAATTTATATGTTATGTCCACTTAATAAATTGAACTCAAGAGTGCCTTATGGGCCACCCGTAAGACCGGTCTCACACCATCACCAGTTCGCTAAACATACTAAGCAGCTTTTTTTCTCCATCATTGTTCATATATGAGTTTATTATACTTTATTCTATTTCATTGTCAAGAATAGAAATGATTTGTTGCCTCATCTAACATCATCTTACTTTTAATTTTAAAATCAAAATACTTTTTATAAAACATACATAATATTTCTTTGAAATTTTTTCGTGCTAATTTTGACAAATATAATGCGCAGCATCTTCCTTGCATTTGAATCATTAAAAAAGAATATATTTCGTCACAAATCGTCTCTTGAAGCAAACAATCATTTTCGTTTTCAAAACAATTATTTTGACATAGTGACCGAAAAAAAGCTCTTTCATTACTTGCATATCCTGAATAAACAAGAAAATGCCATTCAAAATATAGTCTTGCTTCAATAATATTTGTATCATCCATATTTTTTAATACATTCACAAGAAGATTATATATATCTTCTTGTGAAGATTCCGGTTCTATCCCATTGTCAACCATTTCACAAAGATACATACAAGTTAACAAAGCTTCATAAGAGTTGAAACTCCGTTGATTGTCTGATAATTGTGATGCCGAAAGCAGAGTAAAACCTGATTTTCCATTAAACAAGTTTACTGTCACAACATTACCTACATTTAGTATCGAAGATAATTTGCTACTTGCCTTACTAAGTCCTTTTGCTAATACGCAGATCTTTCCTAACGAGCGACCTAACAAAATTATATTTGCATCAACATCCCTGAACGGTATACGTTTAAGGACGATGCATTCATCATGAATATACGGTTCACCCATTATTCTTTGCAGAGCTTTTTAACGCCTCAAGTTCATTAAAAAAGCTTTCAATATCTGAAAAATCTTTATAAACAGATGCAAATCGTATGTATGCAACCTGATCAATCTTTAACAAATGTTGAAGAATTGTTTCACCAATATCAGATGTGGAAACTTCTGTATATTGATTTTTAAGTTGCTTTTCAATATTATCAACCATAGTTTCTAATTGATCAATTGTCACAGGCCGCTTCTCGCAAGCTTTTGCCATACCTTTAAGAATTTTAGACTTGTCGAACAATTCCGTACGTCCAGATTTCTTTCGAACAATTAATGGCATATCCTCAATTTTCTCATATGTTGTAAAGCGCTTGCCGCATTTCACACATTCTCTACGACGTTTTACAGTATTAACATGCTCATTCGTCCGTGTATCTAATACACGACTAGATCCTCCACAAACAGGACATAACATGTACATCACCCTTATTATTTTTATGAAAATACAGACCAACTCTCTTCAGTATACCATGCACTTATCACTTCGTCAAAAATCGTTTAATACTATAAATTCAAAAAACGGTTTAAAAATAAAAAGCCTTTGAAAAATCAAAGGCTTAAATAAAAATTTACAAATTAATAATCCTAATTATATCATGTTTTGGTCGAAAACCAATGGCACGTTCTACTTCTTCACCATCTTTAAATAACATAACAGTTGGAATACTCATAACACCATATCGTTTTGATATGCGTTGCGCTTGGTCTACATTTAATTTACAAAATTTTACCTTACCAACATTCTCATTGGCCACTTCATCAATGATTGGCCCTAACATTTTACAAGGGCCGCACCATTCAGCCCAGAAATCTACAAGCACAGGTTCCTTCGAATCTAGAACCACTTCTTGGAAATTACTTTCATCGACGGCAATCACATGTTCACTGGCCATTGTTCATCCTCCTAAAAAACGAAACCGCTCCCTTAATTCAATTCTAACATATATTGCTAAAATGAACCAGTCATAATCCAAAAAAACTCTTAATGGAATTTGTCTATAAAAGTTGGTTCACCACAAACTTTGCTAATTCCAATCCCGCCATAGCTGGAGCAAAGCAAATTGTTCCCGGCTTTTCTCCATTGGGCGGGCGTGTATAAGCGGGTTCCTCAGAATATAGAACTTGTACGCCCGATGTTATACCTTCCTCACGCAATTTTTTTCTAACAACTCTAGCCAATGGGCAAACACTTGTTTTACTAATATCTGAAATCTTAAATGGATATGTCCCAATTTTATTTCCTGTTCCCATTGACGAAATAATTTTCTTGTCATTTTTCAAATGCCAAAGTATTAGAGCAACTTTCGCACGCACATCATCAATACAGTCTATAGTATAATCACCATTCATCAAATAGAAGGGAAGATGTTCTTCTGTTATTTTTTCTTGGTAAACATGCATCTTTAAATTCGGATTGATATTAAGAAGACGTTTTGCCATCGCGTCAACTTTTCTTTGGCCAACCGTACTATGCAGGGCATGTATTTGGCGATTAATGTTACTTATCTCAATACTGTCATAATCCACCAGAGTTAATTCACCAATACCAGATCTTACTAAAACCTCGCACACCCATGATCCAACACCACCAATACCTAAGACAATCACGTGTGATGCTTCCAATTTTATAATAGCATCTTTTCCAAGCAGACGGAGTGTTCTATCATAAAATTTTTCCATCTGAGCACCTCCAATTATATCTGCAAAAAATTGTTTTATATCCTCACTTTGTCTGGTATACTATATCAAAGAACCATTAATTTATCAACTCAAGGAGGATATTATGATGCTTATTACAAAAGACATGCCAATTTCCGATACCGTAAGAAAATATCCTGGTACTGCACCAGTTTTTATGCAATATGGTATGGGATGCCTCGGATGTGCTGCTGCTCATTTTGAAAATATTGAACAAGGCGCTGTCGTGCATGGTATTGATGTTGACGCACTGATGGCTGCATTAAATAAAGTAGCTGAAGAACAAGAAAAATAAAAATATCTATTTTTTCAATATGGATATTATTTTCAATTAAAACCATCCGTTGAAATGGTCCCGCTTGCCGAAAAAGGTCACCTTATGGTGGCCTTTTTCTCATCTAAAGGACCTCATATAATAGAATGTATAGGAAATGATCCATGTGTCAGTCAAATATTCCAACAAACGCAATATCATTGAAATTTGATTACCATTCAAGAAGACATGATCCCAAAAGGCTATCTCCTCCGTAAATATAGATGCTTTAGCAAAATCTATGATTTTGTCGAAATCCAATACTATGACGGTCATACTACAAGTGACACCCCTCGCTTCATCTTGCAGTGCAACCTTTGATCTTCTCCACGAGCAAATATGTAACATTATCCAAAACAACCGAAAATATAAAAGAAAAACTACATCTATGCAAAATTACTCAACGAAAGAACAATGCATCAGAGACGTAAAAAACAATACACAACATCTATGGAGTAATTATGGAGAAATTGAAAAATGCACAAAGTATACAAGCGAAAGCTATCTTGGGAAGGTTGACTACCATTTTTTACATGTTTGTTCTGATACAGTTTGAACCACCAGCACTACTGACATTTTTTTATATTTTATTCATTCAGCGCCTAAAAATAAAAAACTGGCTTTAAAAGCCAGTTTTTTATTTTTAGCAGGTAATAAGCCGGGTTCTGTATCAGTGATCATCTATCTTGAATTCAAGTTACCTTGAACTTCCAGCGACCTACCCAAAACAACACGGGCAATGTTATCGTTTTTATTAGGTCTTGCTCCGAATGGGGTTTACCAAGCCAACTGATCACTCAATTGCTGGTGCGCTCTTACCGCACCGTTTCATCCTTACCAAATACGGCGGTTTGTTTTCTGTGGCACTTTCCTTAGGGTTGCCCCCACTGGCCGTTAACCAGCATTCTGCCCTGTGGAGCCCGGACTTTCCTCAGCATAAGCCGCGATCACTTCCTACTAACGTTAGTTATTATATCTTTCTTATCCCCAAAAAACAAGTCCTGATTAAAGAGACTTGTTTTTCAAAAACTTAAAATATAGCATCTTGCGCTAAATCTGCTACACAATATTCATCAACAGCATTATTCAAATATAGGCTTACACAGCGTCGATCATTAGACCATTCTTGAAGGTATTTTTGCATTTCATCGTAGGGATATTGCCTAAAATAAACAGCGGCATATGCACGTAAATCAGCCATATCAAATTGCTCAAACCAATAAAAAGTGTTGGGCAAATAATCCGCCACCTTTTCTGCATGTTCTTTTGTTAAATCTGGCAGAATCCAATACAAGCCCGAATAACAAATATCATTTAAATCTGTATGATAAAATAGAGGACCAATAAATTCCTCAAAACGTTTTCCCGGAACATTAGCAATAATGCTGCCCACAACCTCAGCTGATGCCCATGGAACGTTAGCACTTTCTTCACACATTTGCCATATAAAACGACGAATAATATTTCTGAATAACACATCATGATCAGATGCGTAAAGACCAGCCAATTTTCCAATATATTCAATTGCCGTCCATCGAATAATATCACTAGGCAATCCATAAACATGCATTTGCAAGTATCTCGACGTCATGGCGTCATTCTCGACAAAACACGCAACAACTTTTTCAAAGTCCTGCTTTTGAAGCGCATTTTGAACTTCCCTTCTAATATTCATAACACGAACCCCTCCGAATATTCTCAACTATTCATCATAGGAACAAGCATATTATTATAAATATTTTGGCCATAATTGTCACCTGGAACGGCCCATTTTCCATTTAAATCAGTTAGATTAGAAGCAACACCACGATTACCATGGTTGAAACGACCATCTAACAATTCGCAGCCAGATGGCAACATATTTGTTGTTGCATAGGAATATAAGTGCTGGATATGGGCTTCAACACCTGTTGCAATACTATCATAACACCATCCATGGATACCTACTTGTAAATATGCTTTACTGTGATCAACTGCCGTTAAAAGTGAATTTGCATACTCTTCTTCAGTAGTAGTATGACCTACTGCGCCTAGTCCGCAAAAATTGTTCTGCCAAGGTTGTACTTCGTTGCCATACTGGAAGTATCCTGTTTCCAAAAGCGCTTGAGCTAACGCAACATCCCCGCGGATGTTATACTTTTGTCCGATGGAATAATAATAATAAGCAATATTATCGGGAAATGGAACAAACGTTTTACCATTTGCTTCAGCTCGCTGCTGAATGATCGTCTCCATTTTTTCGAGATAATGCTGCATTTGTTCTAATGTGCAATAACTTGCTCCACGCAACGTAACTTCTTCTGCATTTTGAGGCATATTTGAATCTGGTTTTTCACTACCCGACTGATTATCATTTACGGATCCCGTATTATTATCTGGATCAGACGGCGTTACACTTGGATAAGTAACATCTGGAGTAGGATTAGGGGCTACAGAACCATTATTCGAGGAATTATTTGTTGAAATAGTTACAGTATTTGATGTGTTGTTCCAATCAACTTTTGCACCGAGATTTTCTGCTACGATACGTACTGGCACCATAGTATAACCACTTGGTGTTATATAAGGAACCCCTGTTGACATGTCTACTTCTAATTGTTGTCCATTGATATAAATTTGCAACGAAGAGAGAATAGCTGCCGTGCTATCAATATCAGTAGGCTTTGAATCAATCAAAACAGTGCGTGTGGTATTATCCCATTCGACAGTGTGTCCCAATCCCTCACTAACAACGCGTAATGGTACATATACACGACCATTGATATTTTGCGGACTTGCGGAGTTGTCGCATTCATAAGTTTTGCCATTTATTATAATATTTGCTCCACTAGCAGCATTCACATCAGTTGGAGTAACAGCAGATGCCACGAGAACAGCACCAATTGTACAAGCACAAATCATTTTTTTTAAATGCATCCAATCTTCCTTTCTTCGATTAGAGGTTTGACTGTGAATTTCACATCTTTTATGTTATCATAAATAGTGAAGAAAATCCATTTTCCAGAAAGGGTTGAAAGAATAATGTCAAATCCTCAGGTAGAAATCAAAATGAAAAGTGGCAATTCGATGACAGTTGAATTGTATCCAGACGTCGCACCTAATACTGTAAACAATTTTTTATTTTTGGCCAATAACGGCTTCTATAACAATCTAATTTTCCATCGTGTGATCAAGGGATTTATGATTCAAGGTGGGGATCCACAAGGTACCGGTACTGGTGGTCCCGGCTACACGATTAAAGGTGAATTTCGTCAAAACGGATTTACCAACGATCTCAAACATGATCGAGGTGTAATCTCTATGGCACGTGCTATGCATCCAGATAGCGCTGGAAGTCAATTCTTTATTATGCATGCAAAAGCACCGCATCTTGATGGCGCCTATGCTGCTTTTGGAAAATTGATTGATGGTTTTGATGAGCTTGATAGAATTGCTGGTGTAAAGACCAACTTTTCGGATAAGCCACTGGAAGATGAAGTCATTGAAAAAATGACCGTACAACTGAATGGATATGAGCTCCAGCCACCACAGGTAATTCGATAAAATTTTTGTTCATCAATAAAAATGCCTCCATGAGAAACATGGAGGCATTTTTTATTCACGAAAGATTTCCTGATTATCTGCAGTAGCATCATCTTTGAGAGCATTTAGTAACACAGACAAGCCTGCAGCTGCAATCGCCAAAAACACAGCACTAAATGTTTTTTCTTTTACCGAAGATACCATACTTCCAAAATATGCTTGACGCACTTCTTTTGTTTTAAACTTTTTTGCCATCTTACCGTCTCTCTCTTTCTCTCATTGCACGATTTATTTCTCTTTCTGCTGTTCGTTTTGCTTCGGTTGCCCGTTTATCATATAATTTCTTTCCTCGAACAACAGCAATCTCAACTTTGACCTTTCCATTTATAAAATATAATTTCAACGGAACAATGCCAAATCCTTTTTCTTGTGTTTTCTGGCGAAGTTTTATGATTTCTTTTTTATGTAAAAGTAATTTACGTTTACGCAAAGGGTCAACATTAAAAATATTTCCATGATCGTATGGACTAACATGCATGCCTTCTATAAATGCCTCATCATTTTGAATGAAAATATATGAATCTTTTAAATTTACACGACCAGCCCGCATCGATTTGACTTCTGTTCCTTTTAAAACGATTCCAGCTTCAATAGTCTCAAGAATGAAATAATCATGCTTTGCTTTTCGGTTTTCTGCTATTATTTTTTGACCCACGATGTGTCTTCCTCTTCTTTTTTATCGTATTCTTTCTGTTATTCTCAATAGTCTTTTTTCGTTTACGCTGGGCAGACGCAACCACTTGATTGGTCTTTTTCTTTATAACATCATTTTTTATCGTTATTTTATTTGATGGCGCTGTATTTTTCAAGATAAAATCAATTGTAGCATCTTTCATATTCACCGCATCAAGTATTACAGTTACAATCTGTCCAAGTTTAAACGTTCGCCCCGTATGTTCTCCAATTAAACAAATTCCATCTGCATCATAATTATAATAATCATCTACCAACGTCGAAATGTGGACAAGGCCTTCGACTGAATTTTCTAGTCGAACAAAAAAGCCAAACGCTGTCACACTTACGACTTGTGCTTCATATTCATTCTTAATATACGGCAGCATATATTCAGCTTTTTTTAAGTCAATGCTGGCCCGCTCAGCTTCTTCAGCATTACGTTCACAGCTTGAAGCTTGCTCACTCGCTTCAGCAAACACCTTATCATAATGATGAATACGATGTTCATTAAGACGATTATTATTCTGTAAAAACTCTTTGATTAACCTATGAATCGAAAGGTCACTATATCTACGAATCGGTGATGTAAAATGTGTATAATGACGACTTGCAAGACCAAAATGCGTTGATTTCTTTGTCGTATAATATGCATGATTCATCATGCGTAACATCATCATGCTTACGATCTCAGAGCAGCCCTTATCTGCCGCTTTTGACAAAATCCATTGCAAGTCTTTGGCACAAAATGATTCATGACTATGCGGCAAGACAATGCCAAGCCGTTGAATATATTGTAAAAAAGCATCACGTTTTTCGGAGTCAGGTTCTTCATGCACACGATAAATAAATGGCATTCTTCGTCTAAAGAAATAGGCCGCAACTGTTTCATTTGCAAGAATCATAAATTCTTCAATGATTTGTTCTGCTTCACCCCGTTCGCGTACAACGATATCAACCGCATGCCCTTGATCATCAAGAACAATCTTACTTTCTAGCAAGTCAAATTCCAGCGCACCGCGATCAATTCTCTTTTCATGTAATATCTTGCTTAACGATCGCATTTCATTGAACACTTCAACATATGAAGGATCTTCATCAAAACGCTGTTCTTTCAAAATATCATTAACTGTATCATAGGTAAATCTTTTTTCAACATTTATAATCGATTCGCTAATCTCCGCCGCTACAACTTGCCCCTGCGCATTAATCTCCATGACACAGGACAATGTTAAGCGGTCTTCTCCTGCGTTAAGACTACAAATATTATTAGAAATATCCGTTGGAAGCATCGGTAATACTCGATCAACAAAATATACACTGGTCCCTCGTCTATAAGCCTCTTGATCAAGAATGGATCCTTCCTTAATATACTCACTAACGTCGGCAATATGAACGCCCAGCATATAATTACCATTTGATAGAATTTCTAGTTGAACCGCATCATCTAGATCTTTTGAATCAGCGCCATCAATCGTAACAACATGACTATAATAACGGAAATCACGTCGACGTTCTAAGCTAGTATCTACCGGCTCTCGAGCCAAACGACGTGCTTCTTGTAATTGTGCCTTTGTAAAGCCAGGATTAAGATCATACCGATACACCAAAGAGAGAACATCAATCCCAGGAGAATCAGAAGCTCCTAAACGTGCAATGATTCGGCCTTCCGGAATCTCTCCTTTTCCACCCCAATAAGTAATTTCAACAAGCACCTTATCTCCATCATCAGAGTGATATTCTTGATCAAAAGGAACAATAATATCTTGGCCGAATGTTTGATTATCCGGGACTACAAATGCATAATGTTTCTTAGGCTTATATGTCCCCACGTACATTTTATTGTGACGTTCTAGAATGCGCACAACCTCACATTCATCTCTATTTTTTCCCGATGTACCAGACACATTTCGATGTTTCATAATACGGACAATGACTCGATCCCCATTTTGTGCAGAATTAAGACTATCTGGAGGAATAAAGAGGTCTTCCATATCAATATTGTCTGTTACTAAAAAGCCATAGCCTTTCTTAAGTTTCTTTACACGCCCAGTAAGCAAATTCATCTGCTCAGGAATACCATAATGATCTGTTCGCGTTTTTACAATACGCCCATCTTTCTCCAGATCATTTAATGCCTGCTTTATTTCTGATGGCGAAAACTTTTGGAGATCAAAAAGTTTTAATATCTCTTCAAAACTTGTCGGCCCAGTCAATGCATCTTTTAAATGCTTGAATACAAAATCCTTGTTCACTTTTGACACCTCACTTGATATTAGCTTATCACACAGCACCTTCACACCGCAAGAGTCATTCAATTCTCAACTTTACCAGCATGCCCATTCTCTCTTAATCCGTAAAAGAAAAAGCACTGAATAAAACATTCAGTGCTTAATAATATTAAAATTGTCTTTCTTCCACCATTTTATCATGGGCTGCCTTTATGTCATTAAGAAACATTTCATTTTGCTGAATAGAGAATTGCACTTGCTGTGGACTTGGCGCACCAATGGTTTGACGTTTATGAATACATGTATCGATAGAAATTTTATCATAAATATCTTCATCGATCAATGCAGAAAATGCTTTAAACTCATCTATTGAACAATCATCAAGTGCTTTTCCGTTCATGATACAATACGCAACAGCTTCACCAACAATTGCATGTGCATCACGGAATGGAATACCTTTTGTAACAAGATAATCTGCAAAGTCTGTCGCATTGGTGAAACCACCAGCTGCAGCCCGACGCATATTCGCTTCTTTGAAAGTTGCGGTTGCAAGCATGCGTTCAAAGATCAATAAGCACTTTTTCCAAGTGTCGACAGTGTCAAATACACCTTCTTTGTCTTCCTGCATAT
>JAXJBF010000138.1:0-4884 GCA_036303105.1 Peptococcaceae bacterium
TGAGAGCGCCGAACATTCCCGTGGTTCCACCCAGATTGACCAGCGGCGAACCGCCAGCCCACTTTCTGCCGTTAACGGTGGCTGCCGTCGTCGGTTCATCCCGACGCTGCTTGGAGGTGGTAGACGTTATGCGCTGCATGAGCGGCTCTCAGCCAAGGCCGCCCTCTCTGGAATGCAGAGGATGCCAACGTCCTCCTCGTCATCGCATTTCTTATGATTACTCATTGTAGCGCGTGCGGCCGCCAGCGTCAAGGTGTGTGCCATAAAAAACATCGTATCTTCCCATGAAAATCTCTATTGGAAACGTGCCTGACGCCACTGGCTAAACCACAACGACAGCTTTGCAGAAATAAACGCTGCTACGGCGATTGGCAAGATATAGGTGAGCGGGAAGCAGAGCAAAAGTACAGCGATCACCGTCACGGGCTTCTGAGAAATGAAGCCATACATGGCCGCAAGTACCAACGCCACCGCGAAACCACCATCCAGCATGGCATTGCCGCCAGACATATTCACCGCCAGCGCAAACGCGTAGCCAGCTGCCGCGCCCATATAGATAATCGGGAAAATGTTCCCGCCGCGCCAGCCAAAATTGATACAGAGGGTCGATGCCATTCCTTTCAGCAGAGCGATGCCAAACAAGGCGCCAGCAGAATAACCATTCCAGGTGGTGAGCAGCTCATGCAGTCCACTTT
Source organism: Peptococcaceae bacterium (assembly GCA_036303105.1). Lineage (GTDB taxonomy): Bacteria > Bacillota > Peptococcia > Peptococcales > Peptococcaceae > UMGS1590. Next base: position 696 of record JAXJBF010000138.1, read on the forward strand.
CGCCGGAAAACATTGTTTCCGGCACAAAATGCCCAACAAGCCCAAGAAGTGCACCAGCAATCATTGCTGCCACAATCGGATATTTTTCCAGGCATTCAGCAAAGGTTGCTGTTACATCATCAAAAACTGCATAAAGCAAGGCCATCACGATACCAAGCACCATCAATGCCAGTGACCATTTCCACTGCGTCCAGCCAATGGCATGATACCAGGAAAAACGAGGCAGCCCTTCACTTGGAACCCCAAATGGTAGAAGGGCTCTCATAACCGCAAAAATACCAACGACCCCCATGCCATAAAAATAAATGCGCGCTTTCTTAGAAAGCAATTTGTCTCGATAATGTTCATGTGTAGAATCAGGCTCAATAGCTTCTGCAATCCCAAATAACGGCGCACCAAAGATGGCACCTAAAATGGCAACGATCCCAGTTTCTGCCATGGCCTCAATTTGCATGCCGCGCACTTTGATGTTGCGGCAGATAAATGTCCACAGTGCTGCAATGATTCCTGCAAGCCCTGCTTCGGGGCCGACCGCACCGCCAAAAATGATCGGCAGCAAAAACGCCGCCACCAGCACCCATATCCGTCGTCCAGAATAACCGCCTTCCGCCTTCACCGTCGCCATCACTTGATGCATCGTTTCTGGCAGTGCACCATAGTGTTTCTGAATCAATCCGATCAGCACACCTGCCAGCATACAAACGAATATCGGGTAAAGAACGCTGTCACCAAAGGCCAGCTGTGCCGGCGCGATTTCCCAGACAAAAGCAATGCCGAAATGCATAAGCTGCAGCACCACCCAAAGGACAACGCCTGAAAGTGCCCCCAAAAGCAACGAAAAAATCCCCAGCAGCAGATATTCTGTTTTGGTTTTCATCATGTGCTGCCTCCTTTCATCTTCATCATTATAAAAAGCATACTGTCTTGACGCAACGCACAATCTTATTTTACACACAAAAAAACGCTCAACGGTCCAGCGAAAACGTGGAGCGTCGAGCGTTCTTTTTCATCTTAGAAATTACTTGACGACTTCGTCATAAGCAGCTTTGAATTTTCCAGCCATGCCAACAATCTTTGCATCGTCGATGGCACAAATAGCAATGCGCAAACCATTGCCAAGTGGTACTACGAAGATATTCTGAGCAGCAAGTTTATCAAAGATGGCAACTGCCTGTTCATGGGTTGGGGTTGGTACATAGATGAAGAAACCGCTCTTGTATGGGCAGGTTGGCAGCCCTGCTTCAGCAGCTTCGCCCATGAAAATGTCAGCACGATGCTGCAGGCTGGCTGCAAATTCATCCTGTTCCTTGCGGAATGCAGCGCGGCGTTCAGGATCGGTGTTCAACAGCGTTACTGCTTCCATCGCTGGACGGCTGCCGTTGGACCAGGTGGCACGCGCAGAAGCCCCATTGGCACGTTCAAATTCATCGCAGACTTCCTGACTCTGCGCAATGCAGAACATCAGGCCGAGACGATAGCCATAGAGGGTGTAGCCCTTTGAGGTGCTGGCGCAAACGATAACCAGGAAGTTTTCAGGCAGATTGGTAAAGAATTCAAAGAAATCGCGCGCATGTTCACCAGCATAGTCGATGTACGCAGTATCAACCATGAGAATGACATTGTTTTTGCCATTTTCAGCGATGGCTTTCAGACTGGCGATCAGTTCTTTCCATTCATCGTCGCTGACAGCAAGACCGGTTGGGTTGTGCGCAGGTGTGTTCAACAGCAAGAGCACATTGGTCTGCTGTTCGGCCACTTCCTTGCATGCTGCTTCGCACGCTGCCACATCAAAATGACCGTCTGGGGTGAAGGTGTTGAAGGTTTTGATGTCGCGGCCGACCTCAGTCAGCATGCTGCGATAGTTGCCCCAGTAATAGCTGGTGGTGATGGCTACTTCGCCTGGATTCAAATAGTTAAAGAAGCTGTTGTGCAGCGCACCAGTGCCGCCAGGGGTGGCGATACCAGCAGTATAAGTATTCGCTGGACGATGGTCGCGCAGAACGCTTTCCGTCATGGCTTCGATGTAGCTAGGCAGGCCGTTGATTGGCGCATAGTTGGCACCTTCGTCAAAAGGAATGGCGGCGAGGGCCTCCTGTACGGTATTCATTGTTTTCAGGCTGCCATCAGCGTTTAAGAATGCACCGATGGTCGCATTGGTAATATTTTCTTTGCCAACTTCTTTGGCACGAGCGGTTGCCTGTGCGGAATAAGCGAAGATGACGTCTGGGCCGCCCTTACCTTGGGCGTGTTTGGCTAATAATGACATGAACCATTCCTCCAATGTATTTTTATTCTGCAAAATAGTATAAATTATCTCTGCGCGTAAATCAAGAGCACCACCGACGAGCAAAGCCGTTTTTTTGCCGGAAACGGCGCTATTGTTTGACATTACGCGAAATAGATTTTATACTTTATATTGATTACATGTAAAAATGACGCAACCCTGCGATACAAAAGGAGTAAACGTATGACAATGAAACGTATTTTAACCGGCGACCGTCCTACCGGCCGTCTGCATATCGGCCATTATGTGGGCAGTCTTTCCAACCGTGTGAAATTACAGCACGAATACGACACCTTTATTGAAATCGCCGACATTCAGGCGCTGACCACCCATTTTGAACGTCCAGAACTGATCAGTGACAGCATCATGCAGGTTGCCATCGACAACCTGTCTGTCGGTCTCGATCCTGAGAAGACCACGCTCTTCCTGCAAAGCCAGATTCCATCCATTGCAGAGCTGACCATTTTCTATTCCATGTTCGTCACCATGAACGTGCTGCGTCACAACCCAACGGTTAAAACCGAAGCTGCACAATATGGCTACGACGATATGACTTATGGCTTCATTGGCTATCCTGTCAGCCAGGCAGCCGACATCACCTTCTGCAACGCCGACCTTGTTCCTGTCGGTGAAGACCAGAAGCCTCATCTGGAACTGGCACGCAAACTGGTGCGCCGCTTCAACGATCTTTACTGCCCAGACGCGCCACTGCTCAAAGAACCAGAAATCAAGCTCAGTGAATTTCCACGTCTGGCCGGTCTCGACGGCAACGCCAAGATGGGCAAGAGTCTCGGCAACGCCATCTATCTTTCTGACACACCAGAAACCGTCAAAGAAAAAGTCAGCAAAGCCGTCACCGATCCTAGCCGCATTCGCGCCACCGATCCTGGTCATCCGGACATCTGCGTGGTCAACAAGTACCATGCTGTCTTCACGCCAGAAGAACACGACGACATTTGCGAACGCTGCAAAGCAGGCACCATTGGCTGTGTGGCCTGCAAAAAGCGCCTGACTCAGAGCCTCAATGATCTGCTCGATCCATTCCGTGAACGCCGCGCTTATTATGAAGCCCATCTCGACGACGTCCGCGACATCATCCGCAAAGGCAACGCCCACGCCAATGCCATCGGCAATGAGAACATCGCCAAGGTGAAAGAAGCCATGCATCTCAATCTTGGAGGCGTAAAAGCATGAGTGGCAAGCTCATCGTGCTGGAAGGCATCGACGGCAGCGGCAAAGGCACGCAGCTGGACATGCTGCGTGCGCAGCTGATCAGCGCTGGCCACAAAGTGTGGGTGACGCACGAGCCTGCCGACAACAAAATCGGTCGTCTCATTCGCGAAAGCCTCAAAGACAGCAGCCAGTTTGACGAAGCCACCATTGCCCTGCTCTTCGCCGCCGATCGCCTGGAGCATATCCGCGAAATGAAGAAGCATATCGCCGCTGGCGACATCGTGCTTTGTGACCGTTATGTACTCTCTTCGCTGGCTTACAACAGTCAGTCGCTGACATTGGAATGGATTTTGTCTCTCAACCAGGAAGCCGACAAGCGCCTGCAGCCAGATCTCACACTCTATTTCGATCTCGATGCACAAACCGCCATGGCACGCATTGGTGCCCGCGGCGACGACCACGAACGTTACGAAACCCAGCGTCAGCTCTATCAGGTGCGTGACATGTACCGCATGCTCGCTGATGTGCGTCATGCTGACAACGTCACCACCATCGACGCCAGTCAAGCACCCGACAAGGTCTTTCAGGACACTTGGCAAGCTGTACAGCAGGTGCTTGACACATCCATCTAACACAAAACACAAAAAGCGTCCTCGCATTGTTCGCGAGGACGCTTTTTTGATGCCATTTTCCCTGCCGAGAATTACTCAGCAACGACCTGCACCTTAACAA
>JAXJBF010000139.1:0-2408 GCA_036303105.1 Peptococcaceae bacterium
AGAAAACGTAGAAAGTAAAGTCCCCCCAAAAATTGATCATCCCCCCACCGCGGCGACAGGGGAAATAACAAAAGCCCCATAACGCACAAACACCGCGCCGCGCTAAGCGCGACACGGTGTCGTTTAGTTGGTGATATAGCGTTGGTTTTTGCTTCTTGGCGCATTTGGCAGTGTTTGCCGAATCAACCCTGCTTGCAGCATGGGCTTGAGCACATGGGTGGAAAAATAGCTGCGCGATTGTATGCCACAATGGTCCTGCATGTCCTGCCGGCTGCGCGGTGTTTCGCAGTATGCCAGCAGCGCAGCCAGGCGCTCGGCGTCAAGCTTAATCTGTGGCGCATCATGTGCACCATCATGTGCACCATGTTCACCATCATGTTCAGCCACCGGCCCCACACTGGCTGTGGCAGCAGGCTGCAGCGGAATAATCGTGCGAAAAACGTCACCCTCCACAAACTGCGGCTCACCACCAGAATAAAGACGCGTGTATTTGTAAGTGTTGCGCATGCCAGAGCCCAGTTCATCGGCCAGGCCCAGCTCACGAAACACTTTGGAAATTGGCGGATTCTTGGGATATGGTTCGAAAGTAGCCAAGTTCAGCGGCCCATAGCCATGTGAGCGGTTGCTGTTTTCAGTGACCAGGCGGTTGCGCTCGATGATGAACTTCGCCACATAAGGGCTGGAGTAATCCCGATGAGCCAGCAAATTGGAGACAATCTCGCGCAGGATTTTGTCACGTGCACTCACACTGACAATGCCTTCCATGGTAAACACATCGTTGAGGTGTTTTTCGCCAAAGGCCATCAGGCGGTCGTAGCTGTCCAGCAGATTGGTGGTGATGACATCGCGGTCATCGTAGCGATCGGTGTTAAACACACGGAATATGGCATCGGTTTTGTGATGCGCCAAGGCGGACAAAATCATGTTGTCGCTGCCAAAAAGCAGAATTGCCGCCAAAGTGATGCCTTCGCGGCCGGTGGCAGTATCGGTCAGGATCAGGCCTGCGCTGCGCAAAAGCGCGTCGTCGTCCATGCTCAGCCACGGATGATTCAGCGTGCGCTGGCGGGTCATTTGCCGCGCGCGGTCGATCAAGTCATGGCGCAAATCCTGCGCACTGAACACAGGAAACACCTTGTTGACGTAGTAGGTGTCCTGTTTGCGCGCATAAAGCTGATACACAAGATGCTCGTTGTTGGTAATGTCAATGTCGGCTTCGTGGCTGCGATCATAGATGCGCCCACCGCAGCGGCACACACTTGGGCTTGGCGGCACCTGCACCACCAGCACAATTTTGCCGTTCCAGTCATAGGCCAGCGGCGTTAGATACAGCGGCGGGTACATTTTGTTTTCATTATTCACCGCTGTGACAAAATCTCGCTTGATGCGCTCCAGCCGCGCTGGCTCCACACCAAGAATGGTGCCGTCGTCCTGCACGCCAAGGAAAATCGTGCCGCCATCGCGATTGGAAAACGCACACACCGTTTGATACACATCCTTGGTCACATCTGTCTGCGAGCGTTTGAACTCCACCGCATGACTCTCACCACCACGAATCAGCGCCAGCAAGGTGTCTGTCAATGGCTGCATCATGCCACCCCCTTTTATTGGTCTATGCTTTGATTGTACCATGACAGCCACCTATTGCATACAAAAAATCCCGCCTCCTTGGAGACGGGATGTTGTTATAGCGTTAGCACTTAGCCATTGATACCGGTCAGATAGCGAGACAGGATCGCTGCGATCTGTGCACGGGTGGCATTGCCTTGTGGTTCGAGGGTCGTGTCGGTCATGCCGTTCACAAGGCCCATGGCGTTGGCCCACTGTACAGATTCGGTGGCCCAGTCGGATACGCTGGCTGCATCGTCGTAGCTGCTGATGTCGGCGCGAGCGCTGACGTCATAGCCTTTGTATTCGGCATAGTTGTAGAGGATGGCTGCCATCTGTTCACGGGTGATTGGGTCGTTTGGCCCAAACTGGGTGTCGCTGTAGCCGTTGACGATGCCCACGCTGGCTGCCCAGTTGACAGCATCTGCATACCAGTCGCCACTGTTGATATCGGCAAAGCCTGCGTCAGCTGCGGTTGGGTTGCCTTCCAAACGGTTCAGGATGGCAACGATCATGCCACGGGTGGTGGTGGTGTTTGGTTCGAAGGTGGTTGCGCTGGTGCCGGTCATGAGGCCATTGTCATACGCATATTTCACCACGTCGTAGTACCAGTCACCAGTGTTCACATCGCCAAATGGCATGTCGCTGGATGGTTCTTCTGGGGTTGGTTCTACGTAGTCTTCATCTTCTACGAAAGAAGCGCTGACTTTCACGTTGCCGCTTGGCATGGTGAAGGTGTAGGTGCCATCGCCGTTATCGGTGACTTCTACTTCTTTGCCATTGGCTGTGAGGGTGAGTTCGTC
>JAXJBF010000140.1:0-2112 GCA_036303105.1 Peptococcaceae bacterium
GCAGCTGATGGTACCACCGCTAGCGTAGTTTTCCAGAAATAAGATAGGGATCTCCACTTATCATTCAATCACGCTTCTGGAAAACGTTCGTGATACTCGTAGTGCTCTCTTTTGAGAGCACTACATTTTTAACATTTAACATGCTTAATAGTAATGTGAAGATGAAAAACAGAAAGTAAAGAATACGTAAACGATACTATTAAGGAGGAAAACAACCATGCGAAAAACGAAAAAACGTTTTTTAAGCGCTTTGCTGGCATGCGCGATGATCATCAGCATAGTTCCATTCGCAGCTTTGGCGGGAGATCAGACGACGCCTGCAAAAACAATTTATGTTGACGCAAATGTAGGATCTAATGGCGATGGAACTGAAGACCGTCCATATAATGATTTGCAAACAGCTGTAAATGCAGCAGGAACAACTTTAACCACGATTGTGCTGAAAAGTAATGTTACCTTAAATGATTCTGTTGATGTGCCTGATGGGGCAAATATTACTGTTCAGAGTGATGGTGAGAACCGCGCGATTAGCTATGCTGCAACCAATGGTGGCAGTAGAGCCTTTGACATCATTCATGATGGAACAACATTAAATGTTGAGAACATAATTTTTAATGTTACAGGTAAGGAAAGTGAAAAACCAGTAACCAATTTTGGTATTGTTGTGGGTGAAGGTACCGATGATGTTACAGTAAGTGTAAATCACTGCACCTTTAATAATGTATATGCTGGCGTATATTTTGGTAGCGTTAAGGATGAAGAGAGTGGCTTTGTTTCTATTAAAGATTCTACTTATAATAATAGTGTTTATGGGTACTCTATCGATGAAACCACTTCAAACGTCAGTGTTGGTGCGGTAAAAGCTCAGTTTGATAACAATACAAGCACAACCGCAAACTTCTTGGATAAAGAATACTGGACAGGTGCTGTTTATGTTACACATAATGGCGTAACTCATCCATATTATATACGTGATAATGCTAATGCTTCATTAGCAAATGCTCTTGCTGCTGCAGTTGATGGTGACACCATCACATTGAATCCTGGAGACTATAGTGGTTTCAAAGTTGAAAATAAATCATTGAATTTTGTTGGCCGTACAATTGGTGGCGAAACTGCAAAAGTAAGTGATGTTACTGTTGTAGGCGGCAATAGTGTATCCTTCGAAGGAATTACCTTTGATGGCGCTTCTACGGCACTTAATCTTGATACAAACCCATCTGCTTTGTATCTTCAGGGTGTTGGCAGTGTAAGCGTCAAAAACTGCGTATTTGATTTAGCTGATGGCAACACAGAAAATACTTTTGCTATTGTTACATCAACAACAGCAAATACTGTTGTTGAAGATTGCACCATTGATGGCTATAAAACCGCTGGTTATCATAATCCAGACACAACAGAAGATAATTCTTTAAATCAATCTGTAACCTATAAAAACAATACCATTCAGAATGTTCCTAACGGCGTTGCTTTCGTAGGAACCAAAACAGTTGTTGTTGAGGGAAACACCTTTGAAAACTCCAATGGCGTTCGTCTTGAACCAAGCTGGGAAAGCGATGCAGAACCATGCACGACTGCAACAATTTCTGAGAACAAGTTCAATGTTCCGGATGGAGAAGATGCTTTCGCTGTTAAAACTATGAACAGTACTGGTGCTGCTGGCTTCACAGGCAGTTTGAATCTGAACTACAACTATTGGGGCAGCGCATATCCTGACTTCGACAAACTCATCCAAACTGGTGACAATGAAAACATCACTGTAGTAACAGATGAATACTACAAAGCACCAGAAATGAATGACAGCGATCTCAACACCTATTACACTGGCAAGTACAGCTATGCCATCAACGTTGCCAACATGGACAACGGCAGTGTGTCTGTTGACAAGTATGCCACCGAAGGCGAGAAAGTGACCCTCACTGTCTCCCCTGACAAGGCATACAAGCTGGATGAACTCACCCTTACAGTCAATGGCAAAGAAGTAGACCTCACTGATAACGGCGATGGCACCTACACCTTCACCATGCCAAGCGGCAACGTGAAAGTCAGCGTCACCTTCGTGGAAGATGAAGACTACGTAGAACCAGACAACAGCATCAGCATCTCCATGAC
>JAXJBF010000141.1:0-9212 GCA_036303105.1 Peptococcaceae bacterium
ATACTTGAATGAATAGTGGTATACGACTCATCTTTTGAAATGTAATCCCTCCGAAATATCCATTCTTTTTCATATCGATCTTTAAGAACGCCTTGCAGATAATATTTGTTATCAATGCCTTCCGCTAAGAGTTCTTCTTCAAAAATACTAAAGAGCGTATTTGTCATAAAAATTGGCGCTTGACTATTCTCGATATAATCGTGAATTTGCGTTGCCAGCTTCTCTGAAATATAAGATTTTTCAGTACGATATTTGTAGATTCCTCGACCGCAAAGAATACCAATTCTTGCTAGAATAGCAACTATAGAACGATCACTTTTATCAGAAATATCCCTACCATAATCCGTCATGATGTGATCCCTAAAATCGTTAATCGTAGCGGGATCATAAATATGCATTCCAGCTGGGTAGTATCTTTTCATTATATTTCCATACATGGATGCCAAGGTGAGATTAAATCTATGGTATAAATCTCCCGTTTTACCATAGCGCTCTTCTATGACGGCCAATACCAACTTCGCTGGATAGTTGTTTTCTTTCTCGGCAATTTGTAAAAATTCCTCTAACTTTTTCGCCGGAAATTCATCTGGCAAAGCATCAACGTAATCCTGAATTTTTTCATTTAAAGAAAGATCTTCAATAACAAACATATCGAACTCTTCCTTATATTTCAGATCGTCGATCTCACATTCTTTCATCAGATATACAAACTCTTTTCCGTATGTACCAAGAAAATCCTCAACTTCCATGGATGAGAGGCCATTTTTTTCTCCCATTTCCAAAAATATCTTAAACATCATTCTTTGACGTTGTTGCCAGCTATCAAAACGATCTCTTGTCTTGTTTTCGAGTTGGCGAACACGTTCCCTTGTAATATTCAGCTTATTACCAATTTCTTCAAGTTTTTTATGAGCTGCTCTTAGACGAACAATCTCTAAATCACGCTCATTTTTTACTCGGTCAACAAAAAAGCTATTTATATCTTCCGTCAAATTGTACTGACACCATTTTATTAAATGCACAAACACTGGATTATTATGTACGATTTGTTCTCGATTGGCAAAGAGAAATTCGCCTAATGTCTGATGATCTTCTGTACAGAATGTGCGCAAATATTCTATTGTTTCTTCGTTACTTGAATAGCATTTCATGATCCATAAAACATGCTCTTCTAGTCGATGCACCGGAATATTCTTTATAGCAACTTCTGCTTTTTTAAGTGTTTCAACATCATTGATGAATTTATAGAGCATCTGAAGTACAGAAATAATTTCAGAATCTCCTTCAATTGACTTTTTGATCAACTCAGGATCAATCAGTTCATAGGCATACTTAAATTGATCAATCATTTTCAAAGATTGATCGTTTATTTCTGTATGCACTAAAAAACTAAAATCACCATGTTTAATTTGTTCTTTAAACGGAATCAATTCATCGGTCAAACTCAATACAGCGTCCTGACGTTTTGGGTTATCTTGAAGAGAGGTCAATGATATATTTTTATTTAAATTAGCGAAATACTTATGTAGTTCTTCGACACAAACCTTCCCAAAACCTTTTATTTCACAAAGGCTCCGATCATTTTGCATAAGAAGATTACCAAGTGTTCCATATTTTTTTAGTCTATTCTCAAGCCTTACCGAAAAGTCTAAACTTTCGATTCTAATGCCGTAATAATTTTCCGGATTCAATCTATATAATTTATAATAAGGCGGATCCGTCTCGTCTTCATCAAATGGCTCAAAATCATAAAATAACCTATTATTTTCTTCAATAAAACAAGACGTTTCATCTGTTCTTTCATTTTCGGTACAAGGGACTTCCCCTTCTTTTTCCGCTTCTTCAACAAAACACGTTTCTTCTACTGTTCTTTCTTCTTTAGCACAACCTGCTTCTTCTGCACGACCTACTTCTTCCGTTTCCCTTATTTTTTCTTGACGAACTTCTTCTGCTTTTCTGATCGTTTCCATAAATCGATCATTTTTCAGCTTTTCTTTTTCTCGCTTATCATTATTTACTAAAGTCCGTCTGATCACAGCTTCAAGATGAGCCGCTTCTTTTACCTTTCTCTCTTCTTCGATCAGACATGTTTTTCCTGCTTTTCTTTCTTCTTCAGCATGACGTGCTTCTTCTGCCTTTCTTTCTTCTTCAGCACGACGCGCTTCTTCTGCCTTTTTCTTTACTCTAATGTGACACCGGACCTTCTCCTCTAGGTCGCACAATTTTAAGTTAATATCATCTATGTCGCGCTCAAAATGTTTTATTGCATCTTCTAACGCGACAACACGATTTTTTTGATGATCAACTCGATGTTCAAGAGTCTCTACAAGTTCATCTTTACTTTCGTTCTCTAAATTTTCTTGTTCCGAAACCAATTCAACAATTTTGCGCTCTTCCTCAACAAGTTGATCTTCAATGACCTTAATCTTCTTTTTTATATTTTTTCTTCTACCAAATGAAAAGACAAAGGTTTCACCTAATTCCTGCTGTAACGAGATAATTTCCTTGGTCAATTCGTCGATATCTTTTTTTCTTTCATCAACTTCGCCGACTATTTCCATAATTCGACAATCAAGTGCTTGCATTTTTTCTTTGGCATTTTTTCGATCAGAGACGCTCTGCTCTAGCACTATTTGTGCTTTTTCTTTTTCACTATACTTCTCTTGAAGAATAGAACGTTTGGTCATCAAATCTCGCCTACAGATAGCACAGCAAATATAATCAAAATATTCAGACTCTATTAGATTCTTTACGAAAAAGTTCTTTTGGGGAATCATCCGAATCCACTGTTGATTCGTAAAATCACCGTTCTTTTTTTTACCATAAACTACATTTTCTTTCGAATTATTATTGCTAAGTAACGCTTTACAAACATCTGACATATTCGTATCTTCTAAGATTTCTTGTGATTTTTCTAATTGTTTCTGATCCTCTTTTTCACGATCTTGATGTCGCTTAACACACGGTGCATCGTTTACCTTCTCACTAATTTCCAATTCATTCTCAATACCATAAACAGATACTGGCTCATCCTCGTGCGAAACAGTTGTTAACAGCTTCTCCAACTTTTCATCTTCAAGAAGCAATCTTTTAGATTTAAGAAAAATTGTATAAAATTTTATTGCGGTAGTACATTGATCAAAATTAAATGCAATACGTCTCTTAAATTCCCAATCCAAACTTATTCTTTGAATGACAAAAGATAATGCTTCAGGATCTGTTGTTTCAAATAAAGGCTTTTCAAGAATATCGTTTTTTTCACAATAATCATCAATGAGGTTAAAAATTTTTTTAAAGTCAGATAGTTTATTTGAAACCACTCGAGTAGAAAGCCATGAAAAAAACATTTCACGCATAGTATCATCGCGTTCCATTATCCATATCCCCCAGTAGTTTTTTATCCAAAAAGCAATATTGATAATCTTGAGAATTTCCTATATTGTCTTATCTAAAATCTAGAATTATTATTGCTTACGATATCTATTTTAGAACTATATAGGGTAATCTACAATACGAAAATAATAAATATGTGTATTACAAGAACAAAAAGACCACATTGTATCATATGATAAGACTATACAACAAAAGCTCACTCAATTTATTGGAGTGAGCCTTTGCTTCGGGATGGAAGGGTTATGGGTTGCAGAGTGTGCATGGGGTGTAGCCTTGGCTGATGAGGCTTTCGCGGGTGTCTTGGTAGGGGATGGGGTTGGTCATGCGGTCGACGACGGAGCAGGTTGGGCGGTGGAATAAATCTTTTTAAATTCTAAACCCCCAGTGTTTGGCAATAATCCAACACTGGGGTTTTCTGCTGCATGCTACACGTTTAACGTTTTCCCTTGTCTTAAATATAATATACATAAGAAGTGAACGTTTTAAAGGTGAGATTTTTTTATTGTTAGATAGAATTTTAACTACATATGTATTGACAAATCAACTGTATGTATCAAGTACTTTACAAGATTTGATACTGTTTTTTCTCAAAACGCGTATTCTTAAGATATTCGTCAAATAACTGAACACCGCAATCTTTTCTCGCCACGATACATAGATACAGAGAAAAATTTTCCTTTATTTCAATAATGTTTAGCAATTCAGGATAAGTTTTCCATTCTGAGTAATCGTTAATAAACTCATACCCAATTCGATTTCCAAGCAACAATCGCACTTTATACTCTGTCTTTGATTGACAAAATTCATAATCTCGAATAGTACCAATCTGATTAAGTTGGTGAAAAATAGATCCATTATCCCGAAATCTTGTTTCCAAAAACAAACTTGGAAAATCAATCACTGTTTTTAATGACACTCTTTTAAAATCATAGACAGCCGCTGTCTTTGGTGCCAAACAGCAAAGTCTTGCAATCGGTGCCAAAACGATATGTTCAAATATATCATCATATCTAGACAGCTGCTGAATTGAAAAAAATATTCCCTCATAAGCAGGAATGATTGTAAAGAATCCATCAATTTTTTCTTGCTTCAATGATTCTTCCAACTCATTCGCCGATTTCAGCTGTAAATCAATGTTATAATCACTATGTCCCTCTATCATTTCTTTTGCCAGTGGCACAGAAAAGTAGTTTGCTCCTTCCTCTGTAGCATATAATATGTGCTTCACTTTTTTAGTACTACCCTCAACATCGGAACGAATGCCCCGTAAAGCGTCATAGAAATCATTAGCATACGCTAAAAATTGCAGGCCTTCTTTTGTCATGGAAACACCTTGATTTGAACGCGTTAATACTTGAAAACCAAGTTCTTTTTCCAGTGTTTGAATTGATGCACTTAATGCCTGGGGAGAAATTGATAAATATTCACTGGCAGAGGTGATAGAACCTTGACGATTGATTTCTCGTAAGAATTTGATATGATCTTCCCGCATCAAATTTCTCCTCTCAAGACAAATTACTAGCACATCTTAAAAAAACAAAAGTCCGGCTGGAATCATTATGATTGCCAACATAATCATCCATAAAATCATGATCGTTACACCCTGTATGACAGATGATTTTGATGTTGTCATATCGCATCCATAAATTAAGGAAGCACTTACAGATGCCGATGGTAATAAATAGCCTGTACTTAATCCGCTAAATAAGATGACTCCAACAGCTAACGGCCCATTAATTGGCAGACCAGCGTCAAGCATCATTTTAACAACAGTTACCATTGTAAAAATGACAACCACATTATTACCAATATTTGTCAAACACAGTGTGATAGCACCGATAAATAATAAGAACCAATATTCACTCAGCGTCGCAAGAATAGGCGACGCGATACCAACAACAAATGTCGAAATGCCTGTTTCTTTACTTGTCAGTACATTTGACATAGTAAGAGCCATCGCATATAAGAGAACAATATTCCAATTTACACCAGTTGTCAATGTTTCCATAGATAGTAACGGTTTCTGTTCCACGCGAACAACTAATAATATTGCTAGAATCAGCGCAATAACGCCATAAACACCCAATTTATTCAAAATTTGCTGAAACAGATTTCCATCGGCTGAAGCAAAAATACCTACAATGACCATGAGTGCGATAAATAGTATGATGACAAACAGTAGCGCTTTTTGATAGGCTGACAATTTTTGCCTGGCTTTGGCTTCCATCTTGGAATAATCAAGCTCTCGCAAAGGTTCTAAATTTAAACGCAAAAACTTAAACGACAAAACATAGACAACATCCAAGCATAGTATAAAAACAAATGCAAACAACATATAACTGATTGTATCAACTCTTATCCCTGCCGCACCATACACCATAATTGGCATCGGCATAAATGGAAAAAATAAATTTGCAAAAGACGTTTGAATAAAAAGACCGCAAAGAAACATCGGAATAAAGCGATCACCTTTTTGATAACCTAAGTTTTTAAAGAGATCAACAAAGATCCCCATCATAAAAAACATCATCAAGTAACCATTGATGCCTGTCAAACAGACAACAAATACACCAAAATAAATGGTTGCAATCATGACCAATGGACGGCCTCTCATAAAACGAATGGCCAGCAATTTATTGCCAAGATATTCAGTAAGTCCGCTAGCACTTAACGAGGCAAATACCATAAAGCCCAATATCATTAAAATGAGATTCGCTTGCCCAAATACTGATGAAAATACAGCTTCTGTAATACCGAACTCTGTCATACCCAAGGCTACTAAAGCCAACACGCTTGGCCATGCAAGTTCACAGCAACTCCAACCATAGACCAAGCCGATAAAAATACCTAAAATTTGCATTCCATAAGATGTTATCGGTACCGGTGCCGGAATAAAACGAAATCCGAACATGAATATAGCTACAATTGCCACATGTATCCAATATGTTTTTTTCTGAGCTTTTGCATCCATGTTTCTCTCCTCCTTTACTCAAAAATCGTAACAGAGAATGCCCTTTTATTGCAGACCATTCTCTGTCTACGATATTTTAATCAATGTCATTCTTCAAAAATTTGATATACTGGCGCACCTTCACATTGTTTTGGCATTCTCAAGCCAAGGAGTGTTGCAACGGTTGGTGCAATATCAACTTCCCGAATCACACGCGAAGTATAATAATTCTTTTTGATCCCAGGACCAGCAGCCATAAAAATTGGCGATACAGATGTCCCCTCCAGGCCCCAAGTAGTAGATAGTGAATCACCATGATCAAAATTATATCCTTCAGCCAGGAAATAAATGATATCACCTGATTCTGGACCACTCAAACCTAATAATGCAGCATCTTTATTTCGCAATGCCAAAGCAATAACACGTTCATTGGTTTTCTTATCACGATAGCCATAGAGAGCTGTCATTATATCTTCCTCGACTTGATATCGATCTTCTGGTGCAACGATCCCTTGCGGATCTCTACCTTTAAGATTTAAATAAATATGATTGCATCTAATTGCAATGGCCTTTGTTTTAGACCAATCGATTTCATGTAAATCATTTCCATTTTCATCCTGCTTTAATACTGTAAATCCCAGCTCTTGCATGACGCGAGCATTGATACCAGAAGATTCAGATAACATTGGGACTTCATGTGCCGGAGAAACCATACCATGATCTGAAACAATCAAAACAGTCCATCCTTCATTAATCAAATGCAGGAATTTACCAATATATCGATCGGTTTGTTCATACACCTCTGTCCATAACTGCCAATACGTTTCAGCCGAAAGATCATTATGTCCCTTTCCAAGATGTTTCATAATAACATGCCCTTGTGCATCAACATTATGAAAATGACTAAATACGACATCATATTTTTCCGTTTCAATCAGATGATGAAGAGTTGCCGATTGCCATTCCATGCTGCGTTCCCAAGCCCCACCTGTACATTCACGAATAAATTGTTCGTCACCTGCACCAAGCATAGAAGCTGACGTTGGCAAACCAACATTTTTGACAACTTCTTCATAAAGATATTTTGGATGCCATAACGCATTCCCTGCTTCTGGCCGCGGATCAATGGCCGTGCCAACCCACATCTTTAAAGACTCGCCATTTTCTGAAAGCTCAAGAATTTTTATATCGCGTACACAAGTCATTTTGTTTTCTCTTACAAGCAATTCATCAGCGAAGTGTACCTTACAAACGCCTTTATAAAGCACATCCATAGGTTCGGTGGCTCGTTTATTTTTATAAATCGCGACATGATCATAAATGCCGTCCTCATTTTTTAAAATCAAACAAACCCTGCGTACAGCTCCTTTGCTTTGCAACCATACAAATTCTTTAGCACCTTCCGGCACATCAATTTGCCAGCCACTTGGTTCTTTAATAGACGATAATTGTACATCGTACGGGCTATCTGTCAAAACACTTTCACCCTCAATTTTTTCCAAAATAACACGTGTATTGGCCTCCGTACTGAAAGTTAACGTTGCCAAGTCTGCATATTCTTTTTCTGGTTCGAGATTATCGATTACGCATGGAATATGTCCGGTAAGTGCCCCTTTTGCTCGATAGATTGTATCGTTAATTTTCACATCTGCACGAACAATATATTCACTTTCTCTACTAATTTGTGACATATTCACTACAGATGGTTGCGTACCATCAACTACGTGCAACAATGGACTATCAGAGCTTGGTGGCCAAGAAGACCCTGGCCAATGAAATACCAATGTCTTCAGCCCCGCTTCAGCGGTTACATTCCATATCTGCTCCGCCTTACATAATCTAGAATCAAGGTTGTAAGTGATAGCATCTATTCTTCCAGGATAATTTCTCCAAAAGCAGGTAATCCCATGTGTCATTGGAAAAGCCCCTGTAGCCAATGTCGTCCACATTGGCGGTGTAATCGTTGGCATAGCACCCAAAAGAACCAGATCCTCACGAGCCGAACCTTTTTCTAAAAATATTTTCGTATTTGGCATGCGTCCTTCATCTACAAAACGACGTGTAAGACGTGGATCTAAGCCGTCAATTCCTAAAACCAATACTTTCTTTGCACTTCCTTCACCAAACATAAGAATACCTTCTTTCTGATTGAATATTTTTTTACTACTAAATCATCCCTTTAATTTACATTGATCATACCACATTTTGTTTATTGATAGAATAAGTACATTTTATATGCGATATATCTGTATCAACCAAAAGTTTGATGCTTAATTAATATAGTGCATTGATATGATAATTACATCTTTATCTCACGCATTTTTAATCAGAGCAAATACATTTATATGAATTACTTCAAGAAAAGAAAACACCATTCACGGTCCAACGCACACGAAGTATAGGAAATGTATCCATCAAATCAGTTATCACAAATAGAAAAACACCCCCACAATGACAATCTCCCCATAGAGTAGATACTCGAAATAACAAAAATCGAGACTACACTATGGGGAGATTTTATTTTGCATAACAATAAATCAACAACCTGTAAACGAATAGCTGCCATCAAAGAATACCTTGAGAAAAAAATTTTCGCCCTAAAATATGATATTAACAATGATCAGAAAATTTAGCTCTGTGAGCCCCAAAATTGCTTCATTCACCTTAAACTTCACCTCCTTTTTGCGCTATGACTATTTTGTCCGCGTCTACCATCCCAGTGGTCGTATATTTAACAAGGTCTGCCCCTCCTCGTCCTCCCCCAAACGCAAAACATCCCGCCGTGGTGGCGGGATGCGGGGTGGATGGGTTATGGGTTGCAGAGTTTGCATGGGGTGTAGCCTTGGCTGATGAGGCTTTCGCGGGTGCC
>JAXJBF010000142.1:0-25862 GCA_036303105.1 Peptococcaceae bacterium
GGCGTGGACATTCCACTGCCACTGCCTCGCATGACTTGGGCAGAAGCCATGAGCCGTTATGGTTCTGACAAGCCAGATACTCGCTTTGGTCTGGAACTCATCGAGCTGTCCGATGTTGTTCGCGGTGGCAGCGGTTTCAAAGTCTTTGACGCAGCGCTGGAAAATGGTGGCACCGTCAAGGCGCTCAATGCCAAAGGTATGGCTGACCTCAGCCGTCGTGAGCTGGATGCACTTGGCAAGTATGTGGCCATTTATGGCGCTAAAGGCTTGGCATATTTTGTTATGCAGCCAGATGGCGGCATCAAGTCTCCAATTACCAAGTTCCTCAGCGATGATATGGTTAAAGCCATTTGCGAAGCTACCAATGCAGAAGTGGGCGACGTGATCTTCTTTGGCGCTGACAGCCACAAGATTGTTAACGACAGTTTGGGCCATCTGCGTCTTGAACTTGCACGCAAACGCAATCTCATCGATGAAAATAAATTCAACCTTCTGTGGGTAACTGAATTCCCACTCTTCGAATGGAGCGAGGAAGAAAAACGCTATACAGCCATGCATCATCCATTCACCGCACCAATCGAAGAAGACCTTGAAAAGTATGGCGATCAGCTGGATAAGATCCGCTCCCGTGCGTATGACATCGTGCTCAATGGTGTTGAACTTGGCGGCGGCAGCATCCGTATCCATGATCGTGCGCTGCAGGAAAAAATGTTTGACCTGCTTGGCTTGTCCGAAGACGTGTATCGTGAACGTTTCAGCATGCTGCTTGACGCATTTGAATACGGTGCGCCACCACATGGCGGTTTGGCAATCGGCATCGACCGCATGCTGATGCTGATGGCAAAACGTGACACCATCCGTGACGTCATTGCCTTCCCTAAGACGCAGAATGCTGCCGATCTCATGGCCGATGCGCCATCTCCAGTCGATCGCAAGCAGTTGCGTGAATTACACATTAAAGTCGATATCAAAGAAAAAGATAAAACGCCAAGCGCAGAATAATCTTTCGACCCAAAGTCCCAGTCAATGCACATTGGCTGGGACTTTTTTATAGGACCAGCGATCAAATCAGGAAAGGAAGCAGAAGCGATGCATGAAGAAGAAAAGATCTTTGCCGGAAAACTTTTTAACAACCAGTGTGATGAACTCAAAGCGATCAAGCGTCAGATGCACGAAGTGAATCGCCTTGTGAATCAGCTGCCGGAATGGGACCCTGAGCGTGAAAAATTGCTGCGCAATGCCTTGGGCAAGGTGGGCAAGACGTTTCATTTTGTTGGACCGGTGCACATCAATTACGGCACGCATACGTTTATTGGCGAGAATTTCTTTGCAAATTTTAATTTTACCGTCATGGATGATGCGCGGGTATTCATCGGCGACAACGTGGCGATTGGGCCGAATGTGTCGCTGTTGGCGACCAATCATCCGCTGATTGCGCAGGAACGTATGGGCCTGGATGAAAACGGCAATACGACGTTGGCAGAGTATGCTGAGGATATTCACATCGGCGATAATGTATGGCTGGCAGCGAATGTATGCGTCATTGGCGGCGTGACGATTGGCGATGGTGCGGTGATTGGCGCGGGCAGTGTCGTTACACGTGATATTCCTGCAGGCTATCTGGCGGTCGGCGTGCCATGCAAGCCGCTGCGCCCAATTACAGAGGCTGACAGTGTCCAGGATCGGCTTTTGCCGGAAGATGCAGCTTACTTCCAGAATAATTTTCCAGGGTTCAAAGGCTGATGCTGCATGCTTAACCTGAAGCCAGCGGAAAGTTTACGCAAAATACCAAAAGATGCGCCAATAGCGTTGATTAAGCCCGATGGATGTGGTATAGTAAGTGCAAGGAATCATCCTGCTATGTTTGTAAGTGCATGTGACACGTTTTGTTCCAACACTTTTTCAAACGGGAGCTGACTCTTCACTCGCTGCATTGCAGCTCTTAATCGATGCGTCGCATCGGTGATTTTATTGCTACAGAATGCGCGTGAGAAGCGCCCACCTGCTATGGCAGGTTCAAAACCTCACTCCTTACGGCGGTGCGGGAGCTGATAAACCAATTAGCGACAGATCTTTGGTCTGTCGCTTTTTTTGTCAACTGGTCAGATATTGACAATCGCAGGCTTTGCAGGTATCATAGTCGTAGTTTAATGCTTTAATATTGAAAAGAGGCCAGCGATGTATAAACCGAATATAGAAAATGAAATGATCGATGGTTTTTTTGAGGCACTGTCGTTGGTGCATACGCGCGAGGAGTATTATCGTTTCTTCGAAGATATCTGCACCGTTGGTGAGCTCAATGCCATCGCACAACGGCTGGAAGTTGCGAAGATGCTTGCGAATGAACAAACGTATACGCATATTGCCGAGGTGACTGGCGCCAGCACGGCGACGATCAGCCGCGTGAAGAAATGTTTGAATTATGGTTCCGATGGTTACAAAATCGTGTTGGAACGCTTAAAAGAAAAAGAAGAGGATGAACAAAACGCATGAAATATATCAGTACAAGAGACAATGCACCAGGAGTTACAGCGTCTGAAGCCATTGTGAGAGGAATGGTGCCTCAGGGCGGATTGTATGTACCGGAGACCATTCCTGCCCTGGATGAAGCAGCGCTGCGTGCCATGGTCGATTTAAGTTATCAGGATCTGGCTAAAAAGATTCTAGCGCTGTATTTGGAAGACTTTGACAGCGCGGAGATCAGCGACATGGTGGACGCTGCATACGATCCAGCCAGTTTTGACGACGCTGAAGTAGCACCTGTAGTGAAAATTCAGGACGGGCTTTATGCTCTTGAATTATGGCATGGGCCAACTGCGGCCTTCAAAGACATGGCGCTGCAGCTTTTGCCGCACCTTTTGGTTCATTCCATGCGTAAAACTGGCGTGGAAAAAGATGTGGTGATTCTGGTGGCTACCTCTGGTGATACAGGAAAGGCTGCACTCGAAGGTTTCAAGGATGTTGACGGCACGGCCATCATTGCCTTCTATCCAGACGGTGGTGTGAGTGAGGTGCAGGAACTGCAGATGCTTACCACCGGAGGCAGCAACACTTATACTCTTGCGGTCAAAGGCAATTTTGACGACTGCCAGCGTGCGGTAAAAGAAGCTTTTGCCAACGAAGCCTTGTTGGCCGAGGTGGACGCGCTGGGCTGCCAGTTCTCATCAGCAAACTCCATCAACTGGGGCCGTCTCTTGCCACAGATCGTTTATTATTTCTCTGCTTACATGCAGCTTGTGCGCGGTGGCGATATCGCTTTTGGCGATCAGATCGACTTCACGGTGCCAACGGGTAACTTTGGCAACATTCTTGCTGGCTGGTTTGCGCGTGAAATGGGCCTGCCTGTGGGCAGACTGTATTGTGCATCCAATGCCAACGATGTTTTGGATGATTTTATTCGCACTGGTGAATATGATGCCAATCGCCCATTTGTAAAGACCAACAGCCCATCAATGGACATCCTCATTTCCAGCAATTTGGAACGTTTTCTCTATCTCATGAGCAACCGTAATGGTGCAGCAGTGGCAGACGATATGCAGGCGCTTAAAGAAAACGGACGTTATCGTGTGGCCGATGATGTGCTGGCACGCATGCAGGATGTGCTGTCCAGTGGCTCGGTTGATGAAGCGGGTACATTGGCCATCATTGGCGATGTGTTTGCAAAGACAGGGTATCTCTTGGACACCCATACCGCAGTTGGGGTTGGGGTAGCAGAAAAGGCCAACGATGGCCGTGTCATGGTTGTTGATTCGACGGCCAACCCTTACAAATTTGTTGGTGCTGTTTGGCAGGCTGTGAATGGTGAAGCCAGCGACGCCAGCGATTTGGATTTGCTTGGCACCCTCTCGGAAAAAACGGGTGTACCAGTGCATCGTGCTTTGGCCGATCTTACCAGCAAGCCAAAATGTGAACGCCGTTCTATCAGTGTTGCAGACATTAATGCTGCAGTGCTGGACATCATCAAGAGCCGCAAATAAGTCTATAAATATGACAGCGCGTCATCTGGAAAGATGGCGCGTTTTTTTCATGGTTTGCACAGCGGACGATTTCAAGTATAATGAAGGCATGGAAAAAGAACATTTTGAACACAGCATCGTGGCGCGTTTTCAGCGCCGCGTGAATCGATTTATTGCAGATATTGAATTGGCCGATGGCCAGGTCGTGCAGGCGCATGTGGCCAACACTGGACGCATGCAGGAGCTGCTGATACCAGGGACGCCCTGCTTAATCCGTGCGGCTTCCAATCCAGCCCGAAAAACGGCCTGGGACTTATTGGCGGTGGAGCACCATGGCTGCTGGGTGTGCTTGGTTGCTTCCTGGGCGAACGATTTCATGGGTGAATGGCTGGCGCAGGGGAAGATTTGCGGCTTTGACCATTGTGAGACCATCCAGCGTGAGAAGAAGATCGGTCACAGCCGTTTTGATTTTGCCTTGGAACAGGATGGCAGCCGCTGGCTTTTTGAGGTGAAATCTGTCAATTATGTGATCAATGGCCGGGCCATTTTTCCAGATGCACCAACAGAGCGTGGCCGTCGGCATGTGGAAGAACTGTTGGCGTTGCGCGCAGAAGGTTGGCAGACAGGCATATTTTTTGTCACAATGGGTCAGCCGGTGGAGTCAGTGGGTTTCAATACCATCAACGATCCTGCTTTTGCAGCAGTGATGCAGCGTGCCATGGCTGAAGGTATGGAATGCCGCGCATTTGCAGCTGAGATATGCCCGCCACAGGTGCTTTTTCGTGGTGAGCGGCCCATTGATAAAGGAGTTTGAATATGGAAATCTATGCACTGGTCGGGCCAAGCGGCACCGGCAAAAGTCATCATGCTACGGAGCTGGCAGATGAGCTGCAGATCAACTATATTATTGATGATGGTTTATTGATTCATAATGGGAAAAAACTTGCCGGTACATCGGCCAAAAGTGAGCCAACCATGGTTGCTGCGGTGAAGCGCGCCATTTTTCTCGACCAAGAGCATGCCGAATCGGTGCGCAAAGCGCTTGCGCTCTATCGTGTGAAAAAACTCTTGATTCTTGGTACGTCAGAGCACATGATCGACCGCATTGTTGGCGCCTTGAATCTCCCGCCAGTAAAACAAGTCATTTTTATTCAAGATGTGGCTTCTGAAGAAGAAATCGCCATTGCAAAAGAAATGCGCAGCGAAGGAAAACACGTTATTCCGCTGCCGGTTATTGAGGTGCGCAAAGATTTGCCAACAGCATGGATTGCGCCAGTCATTGGTTTTTTTAAGCGACGCAGCAAAGAAGACAAGGAAAACCGTGTCAATGAAAAATCCATTGTTCGGCCAGCCTTTTCACAGTTGGGCAAAGTGGTTATCTCAGAACACGTTTTCGTTGGTCTAGCACGACACATTGCTCTTGAAACAAACATCTTTGGTCCAAATCCGCGTATCACAGTAAAGATGAGTGATCTTGGAGCCATTATTCAAATGGAAAGCCGTGTGCGCTATGGTATTGCCATTCAACGTGAAGTGATGGCTTTCCAGAAAATGGTGATGGAACAGGTGGAACATCTGACAGGTGTGCCGGTGAGACAAGTCAACGTGCGTGTATCTGGCGTGATTCAATAGATAGTGTGGAGACAATGATGGATACAAAATTTTTAAATTGGTTTTTGTCGGGCGGTTCCGTCGCAGTGCCCAAGCGTTTTTTGGCGTACATGGCACCGCTCGATTTGAGTTTTGAAGAACTTGGAGAAATCGTTTATCTCTTTGCTCAGGAAGGGCGTGTGGCCCAAGGGGATGTGTATGCAAAAACAGCTGCTACCGATCTCGTACAAAAACGGCTCATCACTTACAATGTAGACAGCGGCGAAGTATCCTTTGCGCCGCTTTTTGACCGTATGCTTGGCAAAACAACCGCTGGTGACGAGGCGGCGGCCCAAGGCAACCCTATTAAAGAAGACGGTGTTGATACGCTGGTCGCCGTTGTTAAACGCTATGAAAAAGAAAAAGGTGTGATTTTGCCGGCAAAAGCGCGCAGTGACCTCAGCGAAGTCATTTTGCACTATGGCTGGAACAGCGAGCTGGTGTATTTGATCTATGATTATTATTTTACGCACCAACGCCAGCATTATAATTTTCTTTCCTTTGCGCAAATGGCGCACAATGCTGGTGTAAACGACCGCGCTTCTTTTAAGAGCTTTGCCTCTAGTTTGGATTACGAGTTGACCAAGGTGCGTGAAGTGCTGCGCCTATTGGGCAAACGTAACATGCCAACAGAGCCACAGCGCGCGCTTTACGCAAAATGGAGCCGTGAATGGCATTTTAGCCATGAACTCATCCTCATGGCCATCGATGATACCACTGGCGCTGACAACCCAAGCATGAATTATTTGGATGCCATTCTGGCACAATGGCATCGTATGGGCATCACCCGCCGTGATCAGGTAGAAACCTATCGTGCTCAGCAAAAAAGCGCACGTGCGCAGCATCGCGCCCGTCCAGCAGCAAAAAAACGTGAACAATATGTGAGCCAAGAAGGACCACGTGATTTTTCAAATTTGGAGGAATAGTCCATGGCACAATGGGAATCAAAACGAGAACAAAAAAAACAGGAACGCGATGCGCGTGTTCTTGCAGCACATCATGCCCATCCAGATCTTGCTGATGTTGACACGCGCCTATCGAAACATGCCCTGGATTGTGTCAAACGCAGCCTGCATGGTGATGTCACCGGATTGGATGATGCCGATGCTACCTACCAGGCGCTGCGCGAGGAACGGCATGCGCTGCTTGAACGTTATGGTCTAACAGAAGCGCTCTATGAACCACAGTGGGATTGTGCACTGTGCGAAGATCGTGGCTATATTCGACCGGGTGTGCCTTGCGTTTGCCAGCTTGATAAACGCCGAGAAGCCACTTATCTGGCCAGTGGATTGCCGGAAAAGTACCGCAGCAAAACCTTCGATAACTTTCGCGTCGATGTTTACACCGATCCGGATGACATGCAGCGCAAATTGGTGCGCATTCATCGTTTTATCGATGCCCTTGCAGAAGGACGTCCGATGGGCAATCTCGTGCTGCGCGGCTATGTAGGGCGCGGTAAGACACATCTTTCTGCCGCCATTGCCAATGCCTGCATCGAACGCGGTCTCAGTGTCGTTTACCGCCGCACCGATGATCTTCTTGATCTCATTCGTTACAGCAAATTCGAACGTGGACAAGACGATGAAGAAACCATCCGTACCTTTGACCTGCTGCGCAACTGCAACCTGCTCATCCTCGACGATTTTGGCGCTGAACCACGCACAGAATTCGCTGTCGACGAACTCACCCGCCTCATCGAAGAACGCAACCTGCGCAACAAATCCTGGATCATCAACACCAACCTTGAGCTCAACGACATCGAAAAACTCTATGACCCACGCCTTATGGAACGTATCACCGAGAAAGCCACTGTTTTTCGCCTGGAAACGCCAGAAAGCCTGCGCATGGGCGAAGCAAGACAAAATTTGGATGTGGAATTGATATAAGATCTTTGGACGCAAGCATTTTGCTTGCGTCTTTTTTTTGTGTGAATAATACGATATTTTGCTATAATAGATCGTAAGAAAAAGTTTATTCTTAAAAATCTGCTAAGCGAGGTGGGAAATATGTATATTGAACAATTTGTGTATTTAAAGGCTATTTCTGAAACAGGATCGCTTCGTTTAGCGGGTGAGCGTTTGTTTGTAACTGAGCAGGCATTAAGTTCTGCTGTACGGAAGCTTGAGAAGGAATGTGGGGTTCCTTTATTAAATCGCAGTAATAAAGGAGTCTCTTTGACTGAACATGGACAATATGTGCTTGAAAAGGCGAAAATCATTTTACAGTGTGTTGAGGATATTCAAGCACATTTTTCTGAAGATGAGATAGATATGCTCTCGTTACGTGTTATGGCAAGCAGTCATTTAATGGAAAATTTGTTATCTCCGGTTATCATGTATTATCATCAATATATGCAAAAAGTTCGTTTGGTGGCAGAAGCAGGAGAGTATGAAACAATTATTGAAGCAGTAAAGAATAAAATCATTGATGTTGGTGTTGTTAATACTTATGTCGTTAATAACAAGCCTGTTTATAAGTTGGATGCACAGCTTCAGTATGATGAAATTTTTCAAATGCCGCTATATGTTGCGGTTGCGCCTGAGTCGCCGTTGGTAAAAAAAGATTCAGAAAAGGTCAGTTATGCGGATTTGGCACAATACCCGGCGATTGTAAAAGTATCTTCTACTGAAAAAAATGACTATGTTTTAAAAAGAACCATGCAATTTAAAAGTCATCAAATATTATATGCACCAAATTCAAAATCAGCGCGCATCATGTTAAAAAATAATATGGGATGGCTAATGAGTCCGTACACAGATGAGGGTAAGGAGTTGGAGGATAGTGGTCGGGTTTGTTATTTGCGTTTGGAAGATGATATTTTTGTCAGCATAGGAATCTGCCGTTTAAAAAACAATACCAAAGTGGCCTACATTCAGGCGTTTAGAGATTATATACATCAGCTCTGTGAGAAAGAGTCAATTCATGAGCTGAGCTGAAAAATCCCGAATCATTTTTTGATTCGGGATTTTTATTACATTTGTGACAATTGAAAATTGTTACAAGAAGAATTTTCAATTGTTTTCCAACTATTAAAAATACACCTATAATATTTATATAAATTTTAATAATTTAACCGATAAGCTAGGGGGCTTTGTCATGAATAATCAACGAGCAAAAATGTGGGAGCAAGCGTATGATTTTGCATACCCATTGGTGGCATTTCAGTATTATGTGGATTACATCACAAATACCGAACAAGCAACTGAAACAAAGGCGCCGATCAATCAGTTTTTTCACACGAGACGTGTATTGCTTCCAGAGGATAATTTCCCAGCGCCAAACATGGAAGTCATTTATTCACAGAGTTTCTTAAACCTGAAAGATGAACCATACATTATTACCAAACCAGCAACAGAGCGAGGTTTTACCATTTGTATTAATGATTGTTATGGCGATTGCATAGATGTATTGGGAAAGGGCGGCACGAAAGGAAGCGAGGAAGAAGCTGTTTATGCTTTGACAGGTCCTGATTTCCAAGGGGTGTTGCCAGAAGGTGTTATTAGAGAAGATATTCCTACAAATTATGCGTATTTGTTGGTTCGCGCAAAAATAACACATATTAATAGTCAAGAAGAGATTATGGAAATCCGTGCGTTGCAAGATGCAATGGATTTACGTCCACTGTCAAGCTATAAACAGCAGTATGAACCGCCGAAAGGTCACTATGATCCTATGCTTGATGTGCATCCAATGGTGCGCTTGTCATCAGGGCTGGAAATTGAAACATTTTTTAATTTGTACAATTCATTAGTGGGTGATAATCCTGGCCTACCCGAAGATGTCGCCTATGCCAAGCAATTCTTACCCTATCATGTGGGACCTGGGCAGACGTTTTGTCTTGCAGCTTTTGATCTGGAGGAACAGGATTTCTTATGTAGCCTGACACAGCGTGAACGTGACAATAAAACACCTGGTGGTTATGCGATAAACAATTGGGAATACATGCCACCGCGTTATGGACGGTACCAGGGAGATTATAAACTGCGTGCCTATCTATCATTTACAGGGTTTGGCCAAAATTTTCCGGAGATGTCTGCATATCCAAGCTGTTATATAGACAAAGATGGCGAACAGTTAAACGGAAAAAACAAGTATAAAATGATTTTTCAAAAAAATGGCTTGCCGCCATGCCAGGATGAAATTGGCTATTGGGGATTGACTGTATATAAAAAGGAAAATTATGGCCTCATTGAAAATGAAATTCAACGCTATAGCATAAAAGACGACGGACAACTCGTAGAAAATGAAGACGGTAGTATTACGTTGTTTTTACAGGTTGATCCTCCTGAGGAAAGATACTTTAATAACTGGCTGCCGGTTTGCAAAGGTGATTTCTTCGCGTGTATGAGATTTTATTATCCAACGGAAAAAATACTGAGCAAAGATTATCAGTTGCCATTTATAGAAAAATATGAAGATTAATCCAACATTTTTAGAGGTGATTTACTATGGAAGCGAAAGCAAAAAAGGAGTTAACATGGTTGCATTTGATCATCATTCTTTTGCTGATGTTTGGTGTTCAATATATTCCACCTGTGGAACCGATTACTACATACGGCATGAAGTTGCTAGGGGTTTTTGCTGGTTTGTTATGGGGATGGTCATTTTGCGGAATGTTGTGGCCAAGTATTCTTGGCATCATTGCATTGGCGGTTACGGGTTGTTATGATTCCGGTGATGTCGCTATTGTGGCAGCGTTTGGCAATTACATGGTGCTAAACTGTTTGTTTTTGTTTGTTTTGGTAGAGTTATTGTCTGACTGTGGCCTAGTGGATTATATTTGTCGTCGCTTAATGGCGATGGAGAAAATTAAAGGCCGGCCATGGTTGTTGTTCAGCGTTGTATTGTTTATTCCCTTTTTATTATCAGCAGTTGGTCAGGTTTTTTCGGCGGTGTATCTTGCATGGAAAATTACTTACGCTGTGTTAGATATTGCTGGATATCCACGTGATAGCAAAACCGGACGCATTACCATTATTGCATCTATGTTAGCCATTGCGGCTGGTTCTCAGGTTTTGCCTTTTCTCAGTTCGGCATTAATGATTTGTGGTGCTTTTTCACAGATGGTTGGCGAGGCATTTAATTATGGGAAATATATGATATTTAGTGTGCCATTTGCACTCTTGAATTTGGTTGAATTGATTCTGGTTGTCAAATTTATTTTTAAAATGGATGTTGAGAAATTTGCGACCGTCGATTTGGAAAAATTAGAAGTCGGCGGAGAATCAGCCAAGATGACCTTGCGGCAAAAAATGTCTGGTGTAGCATTTTTGATTACGCTTGCATTGTTATTGATTCCAAATTTATTACCAGAAGGAAACATTGTATCAAATTTCTTATCGTCCCTTGGCATGACTGGCACCTGTATGCTCATTGTAGTTGCATTGATCCTGATTAAAGTTGATGGTAAGCCGTTACTGGATTATAATAGCGTAGCTAAAAAAGCCATCTATTGGGATATGATTTTGTTTTTGGCAGTGGTGCTTTGTATTTCAACGCTTCTTACGCAGGAAGAAACTGGGATAACAGCCTTTTTGAATGGTGTTCTGCAGCCGTTGCTTGGCCTGAATTCTGGCTACTTATTTGTTGTAATCTTTTTAGGCATTGCATCACTTTTGACGCAATTTATGAATAACACGGTTGTTGCGATTATGTTTCTGCCAATTGTATTGGTGGCAACGTCTAGTTATGGCTTGAATTCCTGGGCATTGGTCACAGTGTTGATTGGAGCGTCGCAGTTTATTGCGTATGCGACACCGGCTGCATGTCCAAACGCTGGAATGATGTATTCTTGTGAATATACACCGTATAATAAAAGTGTAAAGTATGTTCTTCCTATTTTGCTCGTATGGTTTATTTCATTGGTTACGGTTGGCTATATTCTAGCAACTGTTGCATTTTAAAATGAAATGTGGATATTTTAAAACGTATTTTTGACTAAAACAAGTAGACTGTTGGTAAGGATTATTGGCAGATGGTATGTAGGTGAAGCCGGATGCATTTGGATGTAGAATTGATTTCAGATCTTTGGACGCAAGCATTTTGCCTGCGTCTTTTTTGTTTGCTTGCGGAATGTAGGTGTGCTGGAAAAATTAGTAAGGATGTGAATGAAGAGATGGAAGCACGATGAAGACGTTGGTTGTGCTGGAAACTGTAAAGGAGATTTGTGCGTCTTCTGTGATGGCGTTGGAAGGAGCCAAACAATATGTGGACAAGCTATGCGTCTGAAACAGCAGTGAGGGATGCTGTTTTTTGATGCGTGCGATAGAATTTGTGCAAGACTGATGGCTTGTCGGTGGCGGTTGTTCGCGCTACAATGGCAGTAACAACGACGAAGGAGGCGATGTCATGCTGCATGAGATTGGCGATCGGGATTACTGCTGTCAGTATGTTGAGGATGTCTCTCGTTCGCCGGAGGATGTGCTGCTGGCATTTCAGGGTGATAAGGTGCTGTTTAGCGGTGCATCGCTGCCACGGTTGTGCGAGGTTCCAGATGATATGGCGCTGCGGTATCTGTTCAGTATTTCGGGGGTGCGGTTTTTTCTGGCGGAGGCAGAGGTCGCAGAAACTGAGCGCTGGCGTTATGAAGGGGTGCGCAGTTTGCGCTTGCTGCAGCCGCAGTGGCTGGCGTTTGGCGGGATGACAGGCTATCATTTGGCGGTGTGGTATGGTAATAACCGCTTTTGTGGGGCTTGTGCGACACCTTTGGAACATAAGACGACCGAGCGTGCGTTGGTTTGTCCGAATTGCGGGCGTGTGTATTATCCGAATATCGCGATTGCGATTATCGTGGGCATTCTGGATGGTGATCGCATTCTGCTTTCGCGGTATGCAGCAGGTGCCTACCGAAATTATGCATTGATTGCCGGTTATGTAGAGATTGGTGAGACGCTGGAAGATGCGCTGCGGCGGGAGATTATGGAAGAGGTTGGGTTGAATGTGAAAAACATTCGCTTTTATGATGATCAGCCGTGGGGGTTTTCACGTACGCTGTTGGTTGGCTTTTTTGCAGATCTAGATGGTCCATCGGAGGTGTTGGTGGATCATCGTGAATTGGCAGAAGCGGTATGGATGTCGCGTGAGGAAATGCCAGAGAGTGACGCGCGCATTAGTATGACGGCAAAAATGATGGAGGCATTTCGACTTGGTGAAGATGTGTGAGGGTATGTCCATGGGCAGAAAATAAAATCAATCGTTGAAATATTTCCCTTGACGGCGCACAACGACATGCTATAATGGACATATATCCACAGAGATAAGACAATGATAACAATACAACGCAATGACGGAGAAGCGATGTGTTGATGCTTTTCAGAGAACTGCCGGATGGTGTGAGGCAGAAGCTGGGCACATTTTTCCACTCCTGAGCGGCGAATGATGAATTCGACGGGCGCGCCCGATACAGCGCGCAAGAGATGGCTACAGGCTAACTTGGGTGGCACCGTGAGCAATGAGGCTCGCCCCATGATGGGGTGGGCTTTTTTATTTGCTATGAATTCCTGCTGTGGCGGTTCTTGTGAATGAGAGAGGAGTGTTTTGTACAATGAATAGAGCGTACAATTTTAATGCGGGTCCATCGGCAATGCCGTTGGAAGCACTTGAAGAAGCGCAAGCAGAATTTTTAGATTATCAGGGAACTGGAATGAGTGTGATTGAGATCAGTCACCGCAGCGCTGAATATGCAGCCATGCATCAGGAAACAAAGGAGCTGCTGCGTGAACTGATGGCGATTCCTGAGGATTACCATATTCTTTTTTGTCAAGGTGGTGGCAGTACCCAGTTTTTGATGGTGCCCGCAAATTTTCATACGAAAACCTATGCGGCTTATGTAAATACGGGTGTGTGGGCTGGCAAAGCAATGAAAGAGGCAGCGTTTTATGGAGAAGCGTATGAAGCTGCCTCCAGTGCCGATAAAAATCACAGCTATATTCCACAGAACTTTGACATTCGTCCAGATACCTCTTATGTGCATCTGACCGCCAATAATACCATTTATGGCACTGAATATCCGAATTTTCCACATTTCGATGTACCTGTTGTTTGTGATATGTCCAGCGATATTCTTTCCCGTCCGGTCAATGTGGCTGATTTTGATCTCATTTATGCTGGTGCACAGAAGAACCTTGGACCTGCTGGTGTAACGCTTGCTATTGTTAAGGATGATTTTTTAAAAACAGCACGTACGGATTTGCCAACCATGCTGAAATATCAGACCTTCGTTGATAAGGATTCAACTTATAATACTCCGCCGGTGTTTGCTATTTACATGGTTAACAAAACCTTACATTGGATCAAAGCACAAGGTGGTGTCGAGACTATTGCAGAGCGAAACGCCGAGAAAGCAAAATGCATCTATGATGTCATTGATGAGAGTGAAGGATTCTATGTTGGTCACGCTGAAAAACCTTATCGCAGTAAGATGAACATTACATTTAATTTAGCTACCCCAGAGATGGAAAAAGATTTCATTGCAAAGGGGAAGGCGGCTGGTTTTGTAGGTATCAATGGTCACCGTTCTGTGGGTGGCTGTCGCGCGTCTGCCTACAATGCTGTGTCGCTAGAGGCATGTCAGGCTTTGGCTGAGTTTATGAAACAGTATCAAAAAGACCATCAATAATTGAGTTATTAAGCGTTTATTTTTAGGAGGAAACCACTATGAGAATTTTAGTTAGCGACGACGTTAGTGAAAAAGGTGTTGCCATTCTGCGTGAACATTTCGATGTTGACATTAAAACCAACATGCCGCCGGAAGAACTGATTGCTTGCATTGGTGAGTATGATGGTCTCATCACGCGCAGTCAGACGCAAGTCACTGAAGAAGTCATTGCTGCAGCGACCAACCTCAAAGTCATCGGCCGTGCTGGTGTCGGTGTTGACAACATCAACATTCCAGCAGCCACAGCACGTGGGATCGTCGTTTGCAATGCGCCGGAAGGCAACACCATTGCAGCGGTTGAACACACCATTGGCATGATGTTGGCCGTTACCCGTCACATTCCACAGGCGCATCAATCCATTCAGGAAGGCAAATGGGACCGTAAGAGTTTCACTGGCATTCAGCTGCAAGGAAGAACCCTTGGCGTCATCGGCGTTGGGCGTGTCGGCAGTCGTGTTGCCAAGCGCATGCAGGCCTTTGAAATGAATGTTATTGGCTATGATCCATACATCACTGAAGAACGTGCCCGTCAGATTGGTATTGAATTGGTGGACTTTGATACGCTGTTGAAAACATCCGATTACATCACCATCCATACACCATTGACCAAAGAAACACGCGACATGATCGATGCTGAGGCCATTGCTAAAATGAAAGATGGTGTGCGTCTTGTGAACTGCGCGCGCGGTGAATGCTTCGACAACCAGGCCATTGCTGAAGCGCTCAAGAGCGGCAAGGTTGCTGGTGCTGCCATCGACGTTTATCCAAATGAACCACTTACTTTGGAAAACAACCCATTCCTTGGTATGTTCAACGTTGTTCAGACGTCTCACCTTGGTGCTTCCACCATCGAAGCGCAGGAAGGCGTTGCTGTTGACGTTGCTTATGGTGTTATTGATGCGCTCAATGGCAAGCCGGTTATGAATGCGGTGAACATGGCACCAATTCCTAAGAGTGTGGCTGCAGTGATTCAGCCATACTTTGGCTTGGCTGAACGCATGGGGACCATCGGTATTTATCTGGCCAGCGGCCCAGTTAAAGAAGTGGAAATCGAATACAGCGGGGAACTGGCAGGCACCGAAACTGAACACCTCAGCACCGCTTTCCTCAAAGGCATGTTGAACCCAATTCTTCAGGACAGCGTCAACTATGTTAACGCACCGGGATTGGCAAAGAAGCGTAACATTGATGTCAAGGAAAGCAAGACCCAGAAGGTTGGCTATTATACCACTGCCATCACTGCACGTATTAAGACCTCCAATGGAGAACACATCATCGCCGGCACACTTTTTGATGGCAAACAGCCTAAGATCGTTCAGATTGATCAGTATCGTGTTGACTTCACACCAGAAGGCTATCTCCTCTTAGTGCCACATGTTGACCAGCCAAATATGATCGGTCAGATTGCAACCATCCTTGGCAAAGCGCAGATCAACATCAATGGCATGCAGGTTGGCAACACCACCGAAAGTGGTACCAACATCATGGCAGTTGCCGTCAATGATGACATTCCAAACGATATTTTACTGCAGATTTCTGGTATTGAAGGCATCCTTGATGTCAAACTCATTCACTGCGAAGCTTAAAGGATGTGCCTTATGACAAGAATCATTTTAGTTCGTCACGGAGAAACCACCTGGAATGTGGAGGGCCGTTATCAGGGCCAGGAAGATACGCCGCTTTCTGAGCGCGGACTCGAGCAAGGCCGTCTGTTGGCTGAAGGGCTGCGCAACATTCCGATTGATCGCGCGATTTCCAGCCCTTTGCAGCGCTCTTTTCGCACTTGTCAATTTTGTGCAGACTTGCACGGACTGACCGTCAGCAGCGATGAGCGCCTTTCAGAGATCAACCACGGCAGTTGGGAAGGGCGGCTTGCTGATGAAATAGCCGCTGAGTATCCGGAAGATTTTGCGCGTTGGCATACAGAACCGCATCTCGTGCAAATGCCAGATGGCGGTGAAAATCTTGAGGATGTGCGTCGTCGTGTGCGTGATGCTTTTGACGACTATGTGCGTCAATATCCAGATGAAACCATTCTCGTTGCTGCGCACGATGCAGTGAACAAAGCCATCATTTGTGATCTCATGGGTATTGGCATGGATCATTTTTGGCAGGTGAAACAGGACAATACTTGCATCAATGTATTGGAATATAATGAAGGAACGTGGCGTGTTGTTCTCCTGAACAGCACGGCGCATATGGGCTATCTGTTTAGCGGTATTGAACAGGCAGGTCTTTAAAACACGACATGATTAGCATGAAAAATCCACGCACATTGCGTGGATTTTTTTGTTGTAATGTTTTTTCGGGAAGTGATCCATAAGGAACCGCTAGGTATTTTGATTTAATGATAAAATCTGGGGCGCGTTGACCGAGGGGGTGGAATATGGTAACATATAGGCTGTGTGCGAATGCACAAATGTCCGAGCTATTCGGACAGGCTATTGTCTGTTGAATTGAAGAAAACATATTTTTATTTGAGGTGAAGAACTATGCCTGGATTGGTATTGTTAGGAGCACAATGGGGCGACGAAGGGAAAGGAAAGATCACCGATTACCTTGCAGAGCGCGCAGATTATGTCGTGCGTTACCAGGGCGGCAATAATGCTGGCCACACGGTGGTTGTCAATGGAGAAGAATTTAAGCTGCGCTTAATTCCATCGGGAATCATTTCTGGCCATGCAACCTGCGTCATCGGGAATGGCGTGGTTGTCGATCTCAAGGTGCTCATCAAGGAGATGGAATACCTGAAATCGAAAGGTGTGGATGTCAGCCGTCTGCGCATCAGTGACCGCTGCCATTTGATCATGCCTTATCATATCAAGCAGGACGAATGCGAAGAAATGGCCAAAGGCGATGCTAAAATCGGTACGACGAAAAACGGCATTGGACCTTGCTACATGGACAAATGTGCGCGCGTTGGCGTTCGCATGGGTGACACTGTAGACAGAGACTATTTCCTCTCTCGTCTGCAAAGTGTGGTCAACTTGAAAAATGACATGCTCGGTAAACTTTATGGGGTAGAACCTTATGATGCTGAAGCCATTGCTGATGAATATTTGGCATTGGCTGATCAAATCAAAGATCAGATTTGCGATACCTCTTACCTCTTGAATGAAGCCCTTAAAGAAGGAAAGAAAGTTTGCTTCGAAGGGGCACAGGGAACGTTATTGGATATTGACCATGGAACCTATCCATTTGTAACCTCATCCAATCCAAATGCTGGCGCAGCCTGTGTAGGTGCAGGGGTTGGCCCTCAAAACATCAACGAAGTGCTGGGTATCATCAAGAGCTACACCACGCGTGTAGGTGCAGGTCCATTCCCAACAGAACTCAATGATGCTGTCGGTGAAGAAATGCAACAGCGCGGTCATGAGTATGGTACCGTTACCGGACGTGCACGCCGCTGCGGCTGGCTGGATCTGGCGATTGTCAACTATGCAATCCGCCTTAATGGCATCACTGGTCTGGCGTTGATGAAACTTGACATTCTCGATACTTTGCCAGAAATTAAGATTTGCACCGGCTATAAACTGCATGGTGAAGAAATTCACTATTTCCCAGGCCGTCTTGACGATCTTGAACAGGTGGAACCAATTTATGAAACCGTTCCAGGTTGGCAGTGTGATACCACTTCCTGCACGCACTTCGATGAGCTGCCAGATGCTGCAAAAGCGTTCGTTGAACGCGTGGAAGCACTTACCGGTGTACCGGTGAAGATTGTTGCCGTTGGCCCTGGCCGTGAACAGACCATCATTCGTGAACATGTGCTTTAATCGTTGAGGATTTGGTATGACGAAACAAAAATCCTTTTTTAAAGGTGCGCTGATCTTAACGATCGCTGGCGTCCTGGGCAAAATGCTCGGGGCGCTTTATCGCATCCCATTCAATCGCATTGTTGGCGAAGAAGGGGCGGCGCTTTACGGCCTGAGTTACTCGGTGTATCAGATTTTGTTTGCTCTTTCGACGGCAGGCATTCCGTTGGCTGTGTCGAAGATGGTGGCTGTATATGAAGAGCGCCGCGAATCTGGTGAAAGCCTGCGCCTTTTGAAAGCAGCGTTTACCATGCTTGCGATTATTGGGTTGCTCGTTGGTTTGTTTGTATTTACTCAGGCAGAACGCATCGCGGTGTTCATCTTTAATGAACCAGCGGCTGCCCTGAGTTTGAAGATGCTTTCGCCTGCAATGCTTTTCAGCTGCCTGATGGCGGTACTGAGAGGGTACTTTCAGGGACATCAGCAAATGGTGCCAACAGCGATTTCGCAGATCCTGGAGCAGTTCTTCCGTGTCGGTACCATTTTTATTGCCATCTTCCTTTTGGCAGGGCGCCCATTGGAAGTAATCGTTGCTGGCGCAAGTTTTGGTTCAGCTGTTGGCGGCATTCTTGGTTTTGCATTTTTGGCCGTATTCTTTATGTGGTATTATAAGCGCAATCACCCAACGAACGTGGTTGAGCCTGCCAATAAAGAATC
Source organism: Peptococcaceae bacterium (assembly GCA_036303105.1). Lineage (GTDB taxonomy): Bacteria > Bacillota > Peptococcia > Peptococcales > Peptococcaceae > UMGS1590. Next base: position 18,735 of record JAXJBF010000142.1, read on the forward strand.
AACCGGTGATATGCTCAAACAGCTCCTTTATTATGCGATTCCAATTTCCATTGGCGCGTTGGTGCTGCCAATCATGCAGCTGATCGATTCGACCTTGGACATTACGCGCCTTGAAGCGTCGGGTATGGCGCATTCTCAGGCTTTGGTACAATATGGGTATCTTGCCAGTTACGCCATGCCAATCATCAACCTGCCGTTTATCATCACAACGGCTGTGTCGGCGAGTTTGGTGCCGACCATCGCCAATTTGTATGAACAGAAAGACCATGCTGGTGTTGATAACAACATACGTACATCGCTGATGTTGACGGTCATTCTTATGTTGCCTGCAGCAGCAGGGCTGGCAACCTTAGGCACACCAATTTGTACGCTACTGTACAACAATTCAGCTTCTGGGGTTGCACTTTCTTATGTGGCTTTCACGGTATTGGCGGTGGGTGTGTATCAAGTATCTGGTGGTGCTTTGCAAGGGTTGGGACGTGTTTTCATTCCAATGTCCAGTCTGATCATTGGCGCCATCATCAAAGCTGTATTGAATTATGTGCTGTTGGCACAGCCTGGTGCTGATATTCGCATGGCAGCGCTGGCAACAGTGATCGCCTTCTCAGTGGCTGCTTTGCACAATTTATATCAGCTTGGCCGCATTGTTGGCTGGAAATGGTTTTCTTTGAAACAGCTGGTTCTCAAACCTGTCGTTGCTACACTTGTGATGGCTGCTGCAGTAACGGCTGTCAAGTTCTTCTTTGTGGATCTCATTGGACGTGCCTTTTTGATTACCGCTTGCGGCATTGTCGTAGGGGTTGTGGTGTATTTTGTGGTGCTATTTCTCATTGGTGGCATCGATCGCGATACCCTCGAAAAAGTACCGAAAATTGGGCCAAAGTTAGCCAGTAAATGGGGCGGCAAATAATTCCATTCCTATAAAGCGTTTCCTAGGAAGCGCTTTTTCTTGTCTGAAAAGGAGGCGGGAAATATGGAACACGCAGATCTTTCACCATTAACAGATGTTGTGGCACGATTATTGGCGCCAGATGGCTGTCCATGGGATCGTGCACAGAATCATCGAAGCATGCGTAAGCACATGATAGAAGAAGCTTACGAAGCTTGTGATGCGATTGACCGCAATGATATGGTCAATCTTTGTGAGGAACTTGGTGATGTGCTTTACCAGGTGGTTTTTCATGCGGCTTTGGCAGAATCAGAAAATGCATTCACCCTGCAGGAAGTGATTGATGGCGTGGCCGAAAAAATGAAGCGGCGACATCCTGCTATTTATCCGCCAGACGATGTCAATGCGCCAAAGGACTGGGAAAGCATTAAGCGTCAGGAAAAAGAAGCACGGCATCAACCAACGACCTTACCGGCTGCTTTGCCAGTGACTTTAAAATTGACCAAGCTTTCTGCAAAGCTTCGGAAAGCTGGCGTCAGCGAGGAGGACATCTTATCACTTTGCAACGATGATACCGAGCGGGCATTGCTGCAGGTAGTGCTTGATGCTGGTTTAAATGATCGTAATGTTGAGTTCTCAGGACAATCGTTGGCGAATAGAATGGAAAATATGTTAGAAAACACTTTAAAATCTTCAGAACCTGTCGAATAGTGACCAAAAGCAAAAAAACTTGTTAAGATGGCGTTTTGGCGCTTTTCATGCCCATAAGTTTGTGGTAAAATTCAAGCAAGCTATGGAGTCATCTATCAAACATCAAACAATTAGGGAGGAAATTTCATTGAATAAATCCGAATTAGTTGCAAGTGTTGCTGAAAAGTCTGGCTTGACCAAAAAAGACGCAGAAAAAGCTGTTAATGCAGTTTTCGATTCCATCACTGCAACCCTCGTTTCCGGCGAAAAAGTTCAGTTGGTAGGTTTCGGTACTTTCGAAGTCAGAGAACGTAAAGAACGTCAGGGCCAGAACCCACAGACCAAGCAGCCTATCACCATTCCTGCAACCAAGGTTCCTGCATTTAAGGCAGGCAAAGGTCTTAAGGATGCTGTTGTCGGTAAATAATCAATATCGAAATTTTGCTCATGGCCCTAAGCTGTAGCCTCGGTTGGCAGCTTAGGGTTGTTTTTTTGACTGCATAAGCTGAATCATGACAAATGAGGAGACGATCATGCGCATCGATAAATTTTTAAAAGTGAGCCGTATCATCAAGCGCCGCACAGTAGCCAAAGAAGTTTGTGATGGCGGCAAAGTGAAAGTGAATGGCCGCGTAGCAAAGGCTGGCACAGATGTGGTAGCTGGTGACAACATTGAGATCCAGTTTGGTGAAAAGGTGTTTCGTGCACGCATCAAAGAAGTGCGTGAAACAGTTCCCGCCAAAGAAGCAGATGGTTTATACGAAATTTTAACTTAAATGGGTAGACTTGCATCACAACAGTGAAGCACGTATAATGGGTGACGTTGTGAGTATGCCATTATGGATGAAAGAGGTGACCCAATGGCTAACAAAAAACATAATTCATTATCTTCACGTCTGCGTTTCCAGAAAACAAAGAAGGAGCAGCCATCTATTCTCCAAGAAGAAGGAGAAAAATGGAATTGGACGCGCATTGCTATCCTGGTTGTACTGATTTATGCAGGTATGACCTTCATGAATGGATGCTTCTCCATTATTGATCTGAAGGCACAGCAAAATGCAATTGTGGCTCAGACTCAGGAAGCCCAGTCCAAGCAAAGTGATTTGGAGAATGAAGTGTCCTATATGCAGACCCAAGAAGCTGTTGAAAAAACAGCGCGTGAAGATTTGAAAATGGTGAAGCCAGGCGAAATTCTGTTGACGCAGCGAGAAAATACCACTGATGATCAGAAAGATACCGATGCTTCCACAGAAAACTCTGATACAACTGAATAATCCGCTTGTTTGCTACTTGACAGAGGTTTCTATCCATCGGTATAATGAAACCAGACGAATAATTTTGAAAAATATGGGAGGCTAGCAAGCGCATGTCCAATACTGTAGGGCAAATTTTATCAGGTAAAGTGACCGGGATTACAAATTTCGGTGCATTTATCGAATTGGAAACCGGAGAAACCGGACTGGTACATATTTCTGAGATCGCGGATACTTTTGTTAAAGACATCCATGATCATCTCAATGTCAATGATGAGGTTAAGGTAAAAATTCTTAACATCAACGATAATGGCAAGATCGGCTTGTCTATTAAGCAGGCAAAGGAACGTAAGAAACCTCAGAAACCTTCTCCAAGCTTTGAAGATAAAATTGCACGTTTTATGAAGGACAGCGACGAAAAGCTGGCATCCTTCAACAAAAATATGAATGCGAAACGCCGTAGTGGCAATCGCTATTAATGGGATGACTGTTAGAGAGCCGTTGTGAACAACGGCTCTATTTCTTTATCAATTTTTAAGCGAAGGGATGAGTAGAACCATGAAACCAGGAATCATTGATATCGGTTCAAACAGCGTGCGTATGGCATGGCTGACGTCTGCGCCACATTATGGAACATTGCCGGAAGAACGCTTGCGTTACAGTCGTTTTGCAGAACATGCAACATCAAGCGGTGCGCTGGATGATCGGGCAGTGGCACGCACCATTGCTGCTGTACAGGAATTGTTGGCAGAAGCGCAAGCCAATGATGTGGAGGTGCGCCGAATTAGTGCGACATCAGCGCTCAGAGAAGCCGCCAACCGCGAAACGGTTCAGGCCAAGATGGAGGAGGCACTGCAGCGCTCAATCACACTTCTGCCACCAGAAGCAGAGGCGCGCTACAGCTACGAAGGCGCCATTTACGGTCTGCCGCGTCAGGGACGAACGGTTGCAGTGCTGGATGTTGGCGGTGGCTCTACAGAACTTTGTTGGGGCGAAGGAGAAGGAATGGCTGCATCGGTGCCTGTTGGCGCAGTGCGATTAAAAGAAGCGGCCGATCAGATTGGTCCATTGACGACGGCACTGGCCCCTCTGACGCATCGTGCACCAAAAGGAAACAGTGTCCTGCTGGTTGGTGTTGGCGGCACGCTGACAACAATGGCGGCGCTTTTTGAAGGCATGCAGACGTATGACCCACGTATGATTCATCAAATGACTTATGGTGCCAATGCTATTTCACAGATTAATGACATATTAAAAGGCATGCCGATCGACAAGCGCTTGGATTTGCCAGCCTTGACGGCAGGACGGGCTGACATCATTACGCAGGGATTGGATATTGCACTAACAGTGATGCATGCATTAGAAACCCCTGCTTTGACAGTCAGCACCACAGATCTGCTCTTTGGGCAGCTTTTGGAGCTTATCAAGGCATGAAAATGGAGCAGGTACAGAAAAAACTGCTCATAGATTTTTTACAGCAAACAGTGTCACCAGGAGAAACTTTACTGGCCGCGGTGTCTGGCGGAGCCGATTCGATGGCCCTGCTGGATTTGCTGTTATGCTGTCAGAAGACCTGTGGGTATCAGGTGGCAGTGGCACATGTACATCACCATTTGCGAGCGGCTTCAGATGCAGAGTGGCAGTTTGTGATGCAGTATTGTGCGCAGCGTGCAGTGCCTTTTTATGGGCGGCATGTGCAGGTTGTTGATGGGAAGAAAAATGGAGAAAGCCTAGAAGCGGCGGCGCATCGCTTGCGCCATCAGGCGCTGCGAAATATGATGCAGGCATCTGGCGCACAGTGGCTGATCTTGGCCCATCAGGCGGATGACCGCGCTGAAACAGTACTAATGAATATTTTGCGTGGCTGTGGCGTTAATGGACTTGCTGCTATGCCATCACGAGAAGGTCATTTACTGCGCCCCTTGCTGCCGTTTAGTAAAGCTGCGCTGGAAAACTATTGTGCTGAACATGATATTCCCTATGTGAGCGATGAAAGCAACGCGGATACAACGATCTTACGCAATCGCTTGCGCCACGAACTGTTGCCAATATTGACTGCGTATAATCCGCAAATTGGCACAGCGCTGAACCATTTGGCAGAGAACAGTGAGCAGGTAGCAGCGTATGTACAAAAACAGGCCGCTCAGTTGTATGAAGAGGCCTGTGCATTAGCAGCTCCACAGTGGGTACTGCTTCATCGAAAGCCGCTGCTCAATGCGCACGATGCCGTGGTGAGCGAACTGGTGCGCAGCTTATCGCAGCGACTTGCCGGCAATCGTGGCAGCTTGCGTTTTGAAATGATGTCGGCAGTAAGCGAGCGGCTTCGTGCAGGCGACGGACGCTGTGATCTGGGGCAAGGTTTCTTTTGCGAATGCACCCGGCGCTGGGTATACATTGGGCGTTGGCCGCAAGGCGAATGGATCGACAACAAGGGTTGCTGGCAACAGCATTTTCTGTGTGCTGAAGTAGGTGTGCCAGAAGAGATGGTTGTGCGGCCTTATCAAAGTGGTGATGTCATTGCTGTGAAAAACCTTGGCCGCAAGCAGTTAAAGAAAATTTTTCAGGAGGCAGCGCTGCCGCCATGTTTGCGTTCTATATGGCCTGTGGTATATGATACTAAAATAAAAGAAATAATTTGGGTTCCATTCCTTGCGCAGTCGCCGCAACTCATGTATTATAATAGTGTTACCTATTTGAAGGTTGCGTTATATTGCAAGATCGCGCAGCAAGATGTGCGGCTTGAAATTGATCGAATATGTAAGGATAAGTAGAAATAGGAGGTACTATGAAGCGTTCAACATGGAAAAGCTTTGCGGTATACCTTGTGATCTTTCTTCTCTTCTTTTCCATGATCGAGTTTTTCGGGAGCAACAGTGAGCCAACTTCTGAACAAAAGGAAGTCTATGGCCAGAATTATACGGAGTTCATGGAAAATGTCGAAGAAGGAAATGTGAAGCAAGTTACCATTACAACGTATGACAATTATCAGGAGATCAGCGGTACGACCAAAAACGGTGAAATCTTCAGCATGCCAATCTCCAAAAACGACGACAACCTGACGCAAAAACTGGTTGATGAAGGCGTCGAAGTGACTCAGGCAAAGACACCGGAACCATCACCATTGCTGAATTTATTGGGATCTATTCTGCCGGTGCTTTTGCTGGTTGGGGTATTCTTCTTCCTCATGAGTTCTGCACAGGGTGGCGGTGGAAAGATGAGCCAGTTTGGCAAGAGCAAGGCACGTGTGACCCTCGACAGCCACAACCGTGTGACTTTTAACGATGTTGCCGGTGCTGATGAAGTCAAAGAAGAACTTGCCGAAGTGGTCGACTTCCTTAAGAAACCGCAGAAATTCAAATCCATTGGTGCCAAGATTCCGAAGGGCGTCTTGCTCTTTGGGCCTCCTGGGACTGGTAAAACCTTGCTGGCGCGTGCTGTTGCAGGTGAAGCAGGGGTACCATTTTTCTCCATCAGTGGGTCTGACTTTGTAGAAATGTTCGTCGGGGTTGGTGCAAGCCGTGTTCGTGATTTGTTCGATCAGGCGAAAAAGAACAGCCCTTGCATCATCTTTATCGATGAAATCGATGCTGTCGGGCGTCAGCGCGGTGCTGGTGTCGGCGGTGGTCACGATGAACGTGAACAGACACTGAATCAGCTGCTTGTTGAAATGGATGGTTTTGATGCCAACGAAGGGATTATCATTCTGGCGGCAACCAACCGTCCTGACATTCTTGATCCAGCACTTTTGCGTCCAGGTCGTTTTGACAGACAGGTTACGGTTGGCCGTCCAGATGTGCGTGGGCGTGAAGAAATTCTTAAAGTTCACACCCGCAACAAACCATTGTCAGCCGAAGTGGATTTGAAAGTCATTGCCAAGCAAACTGCTGGTTTTACTGGTGCAGATCTGGCCAACTTGGTCAATGAAGCTGCTTTATTGGCAGCACGTGAAAACTTGACAAAGATCACCCAGGAACATTTGGAAAAATCTATTGAGCGTGTTGTTGCTGGTCCGGAAAAGAAAAACCGTGCCCAGATGAGCGAAGCCGAGCTCAACCTTGTCAGCTATCATGAAGCTGGTCACGCGGTCATCGGCCACTTCCTGCCAGGGTGTGATCCGATCCACAAAGTGTCCATCATTCCACGCGGTGCTGCCGGTGGCTATACGATGAGCCTGCCAGTGGAAGACCGCAACTATATGACCCGCACCCATCTCCTGCATGAGGTCACCATGATGCTTGGCGGCCGCGTGGCAGAAGAAATCGTGCTTGGTGAAATTTCCACCGGTGCTTCCAACGA
>JAXJBF010000143.1:0-4079 GCA_036303105.1 Peptococcaceae bacterium
ACGCCGGCCGGGCGGCGCGTGCTGCTCTGCCTGGAGGACGCCTGCGCCCACGCCGCCCTTGACGACAGCGGCTGTCGCGACTGCAGCAGCTGCCGCCACTATCGCCGGCAGCCCCAGGGCCTGCTCGGCACCTGCGGCCACCCCTCCCAGGGCGTTCCGCCGGGACCCGCTGCGCCACAGCGCCGCCTGCCGCGCGCACCCGCTGCTATGCCTGGGAAAGGGGGAATGGGCGCCAGCCGCTGATCTATTGATGACGACCAACGACGACACACGAGGACATAAAAGGAGGAAACAATGATGAAACACAAAGCATTCAAAAAAATATGGGCGGTGCTGCTCATTGTCGCACTCGTGGTGGGGCTGTGGCCTGCTGTGCCGATCTTTGCCAATGAGCCAACCGCTCCTGTGGTGGAGGATTTTGCCACGGCGGATGAGCTGAGGGCGAATTTTGATATGGATGATGCTACAAGCGACAAGACTTTTAAAAAGGTATATTTTGGGATAGACAAGACATGGTCTATCGTAGGCGTTGACCCGGTGGGCGGCGGACTGGTACTGCTTTCACAAAATTATACACTTAACAGCTATTTTTCCAGCAGCACAGATGACAAAGACTATGATCCTGCCTGGGCCCTTACTTATGAGGATGGATTTGTACCTGAGAAAGTCGCTCCCAACCATTACGGCGCCAGCGATATGCGTGCAGTTTTCAAAAGTTACACAGACCCCGATGGCGGCAACTGCTGGTTTACAGTCGATCAGCTGGCTCTAATCATTCCCACAACCATTTATACTGCGGATGTTTATAACACGGATGATGACGGAAATCCCCGGGTTTATCATTCCACAGAGCTTTTGTATCCCACATACTCAACTGATTACAGGTCGGCTTCCGCTCCCGAAGGTCGGATTCAGTATGTAACCGTGGGCTCTAATAGTGCGAATGATTTGGGAACCGACTTAAAGGTCAGCCTTAAAACCAATGTGATAAATTCATTCACTCGTTCCGCTTGGGTCAGTGGTCCTAACAATACTGACCGTGTACTGTTGAACACGAACAATGGCGTTGATTTAAGGTGGGCAGATGATAAGTGGGGCTATCTTCCTGTGTTCCAGCTGGATACTTCTAAGATCCTGTTTGGCTCTATTTATCAAGGAGTAACAGCAGAGGGCGAACAGAAGGATCCATATGGCTACAAGATTTTTACCCTGCGTATGGATGCGGGAAAATCTAATGTCAAACTGGGCACGGTCAATATCACCGCCCCGGCCATGGAATATGCGACGGTGAATGATGCAACAGACGGAACTTATCTGGTCGTACAGTGCGGCGAGGGTGCCTGGGCGAAAGCCGTTTCCGGCGATATGACTTTTTCCGCTTCCGATCTCAGTGGCGGCAAAATCACCTCCTTTGAAAACTGCAAAGTATGGCTGGAAAAGACAGACGCAAACACCAAATTGACCTATGCTTCGTATGCCAATACGGTAAGTGCATACAGCGTTGGTATCACCAGCAATGCAAAACTGGTGCGGGATGAGAATTCCGGCGAGGAAAATCAGGTATCTTTAGATGATGCGCCTATTACAGATATTGTTTACACCACAGTGGAGGACTACTATTTCCCTGAGGACTACTGCGATACTCTCGGTGAAAACGGCATCACGGTGACTCGCAACAGCGATACTCAGATTATCATTTCCGGTATCCCCACAGCGGATGTTTATATTACTCTGCCTGTGCCCGGATACGGAGGAACTAAGGATAAGTGGGACGGCGTAACAGTGGCCTCCGGCTATGAAAGCGGTGACGGCACCCAGGAAAATCCATATGTGATAGCAAATTCCCAGCAGTTTGCCTATTTTGCCCAGCAAATGACAGCGGGCAATGGTGTTGACGCTTATTACGAGTTGACGGCGGATCTGGAGCTGACCTCTAAAAACTGGGAAACCATTCCGGTATTTGAGGGAAACTTTAACGGTAACGGTCATACTATTGTGTACACCATAAAAGATACGATTGTAGATAACTCTTCTTGTTATGGCTTATTCGGCGAGATGGACGGTACGGTTTCTAATTTGAATGTATCCGGTGACATTCTGCTGGCAAGCCCAGGTCAAATAAAGCAACGTGTGTATATTGGCGGTCTGTGTGGATATTCTGGTGGCACAGTTACCAATTGTAGCTCAGATGTTGAGATCCGCTGCGATGCGGACGCCACAGTGATACGTCCGATGATCGGCGGCGTTGTAGGCGCGTTGGACGGAGGCACTGTGGAATACAGCAGCTACAGCGGTTGTGTTTACTGGGACGCGACGTCTCCGAACAACAGTAATGTAATAGCAGGCGGAATCGTCGGGGAAATATTTGAAGGTACTGTTAGTGAATGCTTTAATGTTGGTTCCATTACTGTAAATTGTTATTATATGGCATATACAGGCGGAATTGTGGGTAGGGTTTATACATTTGATTTTCCTGCTACAACCACCATAGACAACTGCTATAATACAGGAAGTGTATCAGCAGCCTGTGTGAATAAAAATGCGTATACAGGTGGAATCAGCGGCTATCTGGATGCCTATTTTTCAGGTATGGGATCCTCTGTAAGTGGATGCTATTCAACCGGCAGTCTTACTTCCTCAACAGGCGATATTTCCCAGCTTTCACCAGTTGTGAATGAATTTAAACTGAATGATAACTATTGCCTTGATGGTGAAGATGGAAATATCGAAAAGGTCGCAGATAAAACAGAATTGTTCGAAAAGCTCAATGCCTTTGCACCGAATACATGGTTTATCGATAAAGGGACAGGGGATGTCCGACTACTGGGCGAGTTGACGGTGAACCCAATGCCAGAGGCTGTATTTAATGCAGACAGTGAAAATGGCGGCGTGTTGTCCAATGTAAAAGTTGGCATGCGCTACAGCCTGGATGGTGGCGCTAGTTGGGTTGAAATTACCGACGCCACTGCTGCTCTGGTGGGTGTGACCACTGAAAAGGGCATTCTGGTCGATTGGCCTGGTGATTTCCATGAAACCAATGATTCTGCCGTGCAGACCATTACCATCACCAAAGCGGCTGTGCCAACGACAGCGAAGGCGCAGGGCTGCACCAATTCTACTCAGAATAACGGCAAAATCACTGGTGTGGACAGCACCATGGAGTACCAGCTGGAGGGCAGCAGCACATGGACGGCCATCACTGGTGACAGCGTGACAGATCTCAAACCTGGCACCTATCTGGTTCGTGTGAAAGGCAATGGCACCGTGCTGGCTTCTTCCGCTCAAACGGTTACAGTGGGCAGATACATTCCAAGTTCACCAACCACTTATCCACCAACTATTGAATCGTCTGATCATGGTTCCGTGGAGATTACTCCTCATAATCCACAGTATCAAGATGAAGTGACTATCACCCCGCATCCAGATCCGGGCTATATGGTGGATCAGGTGACAGTCACTGACCAAAATGGTGATTCCGTATCCGTTCACGACAACAAAGACGGTACCTATAGCTTCACTCAGCCACGTGGAAAAGTAACCATTACCGTGACCTTTAAAACGATTGAACTGCCATTTATCGACGTTCACCCAAGCGACTGGTTCTACGATCCTGTGTGCTACGTCTACAGCCAGGGCCTGATGACCGGCACTTCAGCAACGACCTTTGAACCGAACACCAGCCTCAGCCGTGCCATGCTCGTGGCCGTGCTCCATCGCCTGGAAGGCAGCCCGCAAGCCAGCGCTGGTGACTTCACCGACGTGGCCGAGGGCGACTGGTACGCCCAGGCTGTGAACTGGGCAGCCAGCGTCGGTGTCGTCAATGGCTTTGACGACGGCACCTTCCAGCCAAACGCCGCCATCACCCGCGAGCAAATGGCCGCCATCCTGCGCAACTACGCTGCGTACAAGGGGATGGACGTCACCGCCAGCGGCGACCTCAGCACCTACAGCGACGCCGCCAGCGTCAGCGACTGGGCGAAGGATTCTGTTGAATGGGCTGTGGGGCAAGGCTTGATCTCGGGAATCACCATAGACACCTTGCAGCCACAAGGCCTCTCCACAAGAGCACAGGTAGCTGC
>JAXJBF010000144.1:0-18325 GCA_036303105.1 Peptococcaceae bacterium
ATATTATGCCTGCGCTGCTTATTATGCTTGCCAGCTTAATCTTTAACATCGGCATGATCATCTATATTGCCTTGTTTTCAGGTCAAACGGAGTTGCTTGGTGTTTGTGGGACAGCAGTGGCTTTTTCCTTGGGCTATTACTATTGCATGCTGTTCTTTTTGGGTACGGTCACTACGATCACGGAATGGGATCATATCCTTGCTTCAAGCTGGATGAAGATCCGAACAATGTTTACGTTCCCGTTATTTATGTTCACTTATGTACCAATTGCCATTGTGGCATTGTTTAAAAAAGTAGAATGGACGCCAATTGAACACACTGTGGTAAAATCTATTGAAGATATGAAACGATAAATTTAAACTGATCAAGCCATTGACGTTGTCGTGGCATTGATCAGTTTTTTAATTTATAATGGAGGTAAGAAATCAGGGAGCATAAAGCAAATAAGGAGGTTCATATGAACATAGGATGGAGTTGCGCTGGTTTGGCTCTTACGATGGCGAGCCTGCCGCTAAAAAAATGGACAAACTATGAAGCTAAAATTACTCGTCATACCATCGAAGACCCAGCTTGGAATGGAAATAGGCGATTGCGCATTGCGTTAATATCTGATTTTCATGATGGGGATGGCATATGGAGCGGTCGTGCGTTGGCACGTTTGGTTCGCAAAGAGCAAGTAGATATGATCTTCCTTGTGGGCGATTTTTTTGAACCAGGACGTGATGGTTTTGAAGCACTCACTTTTTTAGATGGTGTTTGTCAATGGCGGCCAATATACTATGTCAGTGGCAATCATGATGAAGGCATGCCGGATTACGATCTATTGAAAAATGACATTGCTCGATTTTTTGGTGTTCATGTTTTGGACAATCGTAAAATTCGTGTACGTGTCCATGGAACATGGATTGAAATTTTTGGTGTAAGAGATCACACTGCTTATGCCAATGAAGATTTGTGGTTGTGGGATATTCAGCAACTCCTAAAACAGGATCGTGTTTGTTCGCATGAAGAGTACAGGGTATTGCTATGCCACAGACCAGAACAGACAGCGTTGTTTGACCAGCTGAATGAGAATATTGTTTTTTGTGGGCATGCTCATGGCGGACAGTGGCGCTTAAAAGGACAGGGCCTTTTTGCGCCGGGACAGGGTGTTTTTCCACGTTACACAAAGGGAATCTACAAGCGAGGCAAACGTTTGCCTTATCATTTGGTGGTTGGTAGCGGCTTTGCCATAGATCCTATGATTCCGCGTATTAATAATCAACCTGAATTGGTTATTGTCGATATTGTGTAATTGTAAAGAAAAATGTTGGAATTTACACAATTAATGTGGAAATTTACATAATGTTAATAAAATTGTGAGAAAGTATTTATTTTTGTATAAGTTTTTTTTGGGTAAAAGAAGTAAAATTTATCTTGTAACATGCCTTTTATAGGGTATACTGAGTTGGTGAGAATTTTTCAGAGTAATTAAAAAAGAGGAGGTAACAAATTGTACGCTATAATTGCTTTTATTCCAATTATTCTTACAATCGTCTTAATGACCGGTTTCTCTTGGTCTGCAAAGCGTGCACTGCCATTGGCCTGGGCATTGACGGCAATCTTCGCAATTGCCCTTTGGAAGATGTCTTTGCTTCATGCTTTCGCTTATACCATCACCGGTTTCTTAAGCGCCATTGAAACACTTGTTATTATTTTCGGTGCTATCCTGATCATGAACACCTTGTCCAGATCTGGTGCGATGTCTGCTATCAACCGTATGTTCAACGGTATTACCGCTGACGCACGTTTGCAGGCTATCATTATCGGGTATGTATTCAGTGCTTTCATTGAAGGGGCTGCTGGTTTCGGTACACCAGCTGCACTCTGTGCACCTTTGCTGATCAGCTTAGGGTTCCCTCCATTGGCAGCAGCTGTTGTAACCTTGCAGTATAACACCGTTCCAGGTTGCTTCGGTGCTGCAGGTACTCCTACCAATACCGCATTTATCACGGTTCAGGAATCTTTAAGTTCTCTGTCAAACCCTGATGCATGGCGTATGGCGCTGACTCAATGGACTGCTATTCCAATGGCGATTGAAACACCAGTTATCATCATCGTTGGTATCGCTTTCTTGACCAAATTCTTTGGTAAGAACAGAAAGTTCAGTGATGTTATTCCTGTTATTCCATTCATCATCTTTACTTCTGTTGTGTTCGATGTATTCTTCCTTTTAATCGCATTCTTCGTAGGTCCAGAATTGACAGCCCTTGTTCCTGCTGTTATCACTCTGTTCGTAACGATGGCTGCAGCTAAGAAAGGTTTCCTCGTTCCAAAAGAAGTATGGACCTTTGATTCTAAAGACAAATGGGACAAGAGCTGGTTGTCTAACGCACCTGTTGCTGCTCCTAAGACCAGTGACATGTCCATGATTAAGGCTTGGCTCCCATATGTTCTCATTGCAATCATCCTCGTTGGTACTCGTGTGGCTCAGACTCAGGGAGCTGAATGGGCTTCTGCTCTCCAGAGCTTCACCATCGGTACTGGTGAAAGCGGCATCATTTTTGGTCAGGATTGGAACTATGCATTGTTGTGGAGTCCAGGTACCATCTTTATTGTCGTAGCAATTTTCACCTTCTTCTTCCATGGTATGAAGAGCTCTGATATTAAAGGGTCTATCACAGATACCTTCCATCAGATTTCTGCTGCATCTATTGCATTGCTCTTTGGTGTGGCCATGGTTAACCTGTTCCGCTTCACAAACATTGACTCCATCACCATGACTGGGGTTTCTCCACAGGCACAGGAATCCATGCTTCTTGTAATGGCTGAAGCACTTGCTTCTGTTGCTGGTAACGCTTTCGTTGTTATCTCACCATTTATCGGTGTATTGGGTGCATTCATGTCCGGTTCTAATACCGTTTCTAACACCCTGTTCGCATCTTTGCAGTTTGAAACTGCATCCATGCTGCATATGCCTGAAGTTCTCATCGTTGCGCTGCAGAACATGGGCGGCGGTATTGGTCACATGATTTGTGTCAATGCGGTTGTCTCCGTATGTGCAACAACAGGTTCGATTGGTAATGAAGGTCGAATCATGAAGATGAACCTTGCTGCGTGCGCGATTATGTGTATTGTGGCTGTCATTGTTGTTGGCGGGTTCATTATTATGGGTGTCAATCCGATGCCTCTATAATTGCTCGAAGCTAAATATTTTATCGCTCGCTTGAATGTTCAGGCGAGCGATTTTTTTAGAACAAAAATACATAAGAGAATATTTGATGATGAAAAAACTTTAGATAATGACAAACCCACGTGTAAGTGATATAATCTTTGTATTGTGTATGTATGCGCATGTCTGAATAAAAAAAGCAGTACTTTCCTGCTTGGTCAAGGATGGGTACTGTAATCAAGAATAAGAGAGGAAAGAGCATGAAAGAAAATTTCTTGGATATTTATGCATCTGATGTGTTTAGTGATGCAGTGATGCGAGAACGTCTGCCAAAAAAAGTATATCAGTCATTGAAGGCAACCATTCAGACTGGATCTGATTTGGATCCGCAAATTGCTGATGTTGTTGCTTCGGCAATGAAAGACTGGGCTGTGGAAAAAGGAGCTACGCATTTTGCGCATTGGTTCCATCCGTTGACAGGCACAACAGCAGAGAAGCATGACAGTTTTCTTTCTCCTCAGAGCGATCGTTCCGCGATCCTTGAATTCTCCGGGAAGAATTTGGTTGTAGGTGAACCAGATGCGTCTTCTTTTCCATCTGGCGGTTTAAGAGATACCTTTGAAGCAAGAGGGTATACCACATGGGATCCAACTTCTCCTGCTTTTGTAAAGGATGGGTCCTTGTATATCCCAACCATTTTTATTTCTTACAATGGTTATGTTTTGGATAAAAAGACACCTCTTCTGCGTTCAATGGCACTTGTAAGCCGGGAAGCGCTTCGTATCTTGCATCTTTTTGGCGATGATATGACGAAGCGTGTAACCCCTTCGATGGGCGCTGAGCAGGAATACTTCCTTGTTAAGCAGGATCTTTTCAAGAAACGTGAAGATCTTGTTGTTTGCGGACGTACGCTTTTTGGCGCGCCTGCACCAAAAGGACAAGAATTCTCTGATCATTATTTTGGTGCGATTAGCACTGAAGTGGCTTCATTTATGAAAGATGCAGACGAAACCCTTTGGCGTATGGGCGTGCCTGTTAAGATGAAACATTCTGAAGTAGCTCCTTGCCAGTTTGAAATTGTACCAAATTATGATTCTTGCAACGTTGCAAATGACCAGAATCAGCTTTTGATGGCTACGCTTCAAGAAGTGGCCAGAAAGCATGGCTTTGAATGCCTGCTTCATGAAAAGCCATTTGAAGGCATCAATGGCTCAGGTAAGCATATCAACTGGTCGTTGAGCACCGATGGCGGAGAAAATCTTCTTAGCCCAGGCTCTACAGCCATGGAAAATGCGCGTTTCTTGCTGTTTGTTTGTGCAATGATTCACGCTTTGGACGAATACCCTGAATTGCTGCGCTTGACGATTGCCAGTGCTGGCAACGATCATCGTCTTGGCGGTCATGAAGCGCCTCCAGCAATTCTGAGCGTTTTCTTAGGCAAGGAATTGACGGATATTCTTGAAAACTTCGAGGCTGGTGAAAAGTATAATACTGCAGGCAAAGGGTACATAGAACTGGGTGTGAATACATTACCACCATTGCCACAGGATATTTCTGACAGAAACAGAACATCTCCATTTGCGTTTACTGGGAATAAATTTGAATTCCGTATGCCGGGATCTTCCATGTCGACTGCAGGTCCAAACATTGCTTTAAATACCGCTGTAGGTGATATTTTACATGGCTATGCAGATCGTCTTGAAGCGGCTGATGATTTCTTGGCTGAACTTAATAAGCTGGTTCGTGAAGAAGTGCAGGCGCATAAACGTGTTATCTTTAATGGTAATAACTATTCTGATGAATGGGTAAAAGAAGCAGAACGTCGTGGTTTGCCAAATCTGGAAAATGCAGTAGAAGCTTTTCCTAAGTATGTTGAACCAAAGAATCTGAATCTTTTTGTTCGTAATGGAATCTATTCTGAAGAAGAAGTATACTCCCGCATGGAAATTCATTTGGCAACATATAGCCGAACCATTAATATTGAAGCGCTTACCATGATCGAAATGTCAAAGAAAGACATCATTCCATGTGTATTGCGTTATGAAAATATGCTGGCGCGTCTATTAGCCAATAAAAAGTCTATTGGTTTAGATATTAAAAATACTGTAGAATACGGCATTATTAATGATCTTTCAGATGCTTTGAGCGAATTGCATAAAGCCCTGACTGTTTTGGAAACTGAACTTGCTGTAGCACAAAAGGAAGAGAACCTTGAAAGCCAGGCGCGTATTTATCAAGGTAAAGTGCTTTCTGCAATGAATAATTTGCGTTTCTATACAGACCGCATTGAACCGATGGTTGACGAATGGGGCATTCCTGACTATACTGCGTTGCTTCTTGGTTGCTAATAATTAAATGATAAAAGAGGGGGAACTTACGGAGTTCCCTCTTCTTTTGTGACTTTCATTGAGCGGAAAGGAGCGTTCGGTTTTGGGCAATGCAAAGCTAAAGCGACGATCTTTGGCTCAAATCACTGGATTTTTGGTGATTATGAGCGCACTCTCACGTGTACTTGGCTATGTGCGTGAGATTGTTATGACCACTGTCTTTGGGCAAGGTTGGATGACGGATGCCTATAAGGCAGCCTTTTTAATACCTGATTTTCTCTACTTGATCCTGGTAGGTGGTGCTTTTTCAACAGCGTTTATACCTGTTTTAAGTGAATATATTAATCGAGACCAAGAAGAGGAAGCCTGGCGTGTTGCAAGTACCATTTTTAATGCGATGCTTATTGCTGTGGTCATATTGATGGGCTTTTTTTATGTGTCAGTACCATTTATTATGAACCATTTCCTTGCTGTTGGTTACGCAGAGGAAACAAAGGAATTGGCAATTTATTTAACACGCATTATGCTGCTTCAAAGCTTTATGATGTGTTTGAGTGGGATCTGCCAGGGAATCTGTCATGTGTATCAACAATTTACAGCACCAGCAATCGGGTCGTTATTATATAATATCGCGATTATTGTCTTTGGCCTTTGGCTGATGCCGAGCATTGGAATTACAGGTTTTGCGATTGGTGTAGTTGTTGGTAGTTATTTGAACTTTATTGTTCATTTTCCAATTCTCTTAAAAATCGGCGTAAAGTGGATGCCTGTTTTGGATTTCAAGCATCCAGGCGTGCATGATTTTTTCAGGTTGGCGCTTCCTGTTGTTTTGGGATTGAGTGTGGTTTATCTCAATACATTTGTGACGCAGAATCTGGGCAGTCAGTTGGATGCCGGTACTGTTACAGCTCTTAACAATGCCAACCGTCTCATGCAATTGCCGATCGGGATTTTTGCGACGGCCATTGCCTCTGCGGTTTTCCCGGTATTGACCGAATTGATTGCAAAACGTGATATTCGCATGTTTAAACGTAAACTTGTTGAAGGCATCAATCTGAATAATTTTATCCTTATTCCGGCCAGTGTTGGCTTGATGGTTGTAGCGGAGCCTTTGATTCGAGCATTGTTTATGCAAGGCAAATTTACGGAGGAGAATGTTTCGATTACTGCTTCGGTGTTGGTCTTTTATTGCATAGGTATTTTGGGTTACAGCCAGCAGCAAATTCTTAATCGTGGTATGTATGCGCTGAGAGATTCAAAGCGTGCAGTTGTGGTTAATACAATCATCATTGTTATTAACATTGTGTTGAGCATTTTGATGGTTGGGCCGTTCAAGGCGCAAGGTCTGGCGTTGGCTTACTCCATTGCAGGTCTCGTTTCCATGGTGCTGCTTTACATTTTTCTGTATCAAAAAGTTGGCGACCTGGGCAGCAGTGAAATACTCAGTTCACTGTTTAAGATTATCGTGGCTTCGGTTGTAATGGGCGCTGGTGTATTGTTATTCTTACATTTCAGTGATTACTTTATTGACATTACCTCTAAAAGTCAGCAACTCCTTGAGCTTTTCTTGGCAGTCTGTGTTGGCATTGTGATTTATATAGTAATGGCAGTGGTGCTTCGCATCAAAGAGATGCAGGCCGCTGTTAATATGTTGAGACGAAAAATTCGTCGTGGATAAATAGATTAATGAAAGAAAGGAGAAGCATATGCAAGATAAAATACGTAATTTTTGTATCATTGCACATATTGACCATGGGAAATCCACCTTGGCGGACCGCTTGTTGGAAATGACAGGCGCCGTTGAAAAACGTGAAATGCAGTCGCAGTTGTTGGACAATATGGATATTGAACGTGAACGCGGCATTACCATCAAGCTGCAGACAGTACGCATTAATTATAAAGCGAAAAATGGCGAAGAATATGTGTTGAATTTGATTGATACACCAGGGCACGTAGACTTTTCCTATGAAGTATCGCGCTCCTTGGCGGCTTGTGAAGGGGCACTTCTGGTAGTGGATGCAGCACAAGGGATTGAAGCTCAGACTTTGGCAAATGTTTATTTGGCACTCGAACATGATTTGGAAATCATTCCAGTTATCAATAAGATCGATCTGCCGAGTGCACAGCCGGAAGTTGTAAAGGAAGAAATTGAAGAAATTATTGGCCTCGATGCGTCAGACGCCATTCTCTGCTCAGCAAAAACAGGAGAGGGCGTTGAAGAAATACTAGAGGCAATCGTTGAACGCATTCCTGCACCAGAAGGCGATGCCAATAAGCCGCTTCAAGCGCTGATCTTTGACTCGTTCTATGATTCTTATCGTGGCGCTATTGCCTACATTCGTGTCGTGGAAGGGACGCTTCGTGATAACATGACCATCCATATGATGCATAATGATCGTTCCTTTGAAGTGACTGAATTGGGCGTGCATACGCCAAAAGAAAAGAAAGTAAAGGCGCTTTCTGCAGGGGAAGTTGGCTATGTGGCTGCCAGCATGAAGCAAGTCAGTGACACGCGTGTTGGGGATACCATCACAGATGCAGACAAACCGGCTGAAGAAGCGTTGCCAGGTTATAAACGTGCTGTACCTATGGTTTTTTGTGGACTCTATCCAGTTGACAACGAACAGTATCCGGATCTGAAAGATTCTCTGGCAAAATTAAGTTTGAACGATGCTTCCTTGGAATTTGAGCCGGAAACATCACAGGCTTTGGGATTTGGTTTCCGCTGCGGCTTTTTGGGAATGCTGCACATGGAGATCATTCAGGAGCGCTTGGAACGTGAATATAATTTGACTTTGATTACAACGGCGCCAAGTGTTATTTATCATGTTTATCAAACCAATGGGACCATGGTTGAAGTGGACAACCCATCTCAACTGCCAGCGCCTCAGCGCATTGATCACATCGAAGAACCTTATGTGCGTGTTGATGTGATGGTGCCAAAAGACTTTGTCGGTGCAGTGATGGAATTGTCTCAGGACAAACGCGGTGTATTTATTGACATGCAGTACATCACCAAAACGCGTGTCACCATTACCTATGACATTCCGTTGGCAGAAATTGTCTTTGATTATTTTGACCTTCTGAAAACGCGCACCAAGGGCTATGCGTCGATGGACTACGAAATGAACGGCTATCGACAGAGCAATCTTGTGAAGCTTGATATTCTTGTCAATGGTGAGCAAGTGGATGCGCTTTCCTGCATTGTACATAAGGACAAAGCCTACTATCGTGGTCGTGCGCTGGTGGCAAAACTGCGCAACCTGATTCCTCGGCAAATGTTCGAAGTGCCAATTCAGGCGGCGATCGGTAATAAGGTCATCGCGCGTGAAACGGTAAAGGCGCTGCGTAAAAACGTTCTTGATAAATGTTATGGCGGTGACATCAGCCGTAAACGTAAACTGCTTGAAAAGCAAAAAGAAGGGAAGAAGCGCATGAAACAGGTGGGGAGCGTAGAAATTCCTCAGGAAGCGTTCATGGCGGTTCTCAGCCTGGATGAAGAATAATCATAAACAGCTGTGTTTCACAGCTGTTTTTTTATAGGAAGGTGATTTGATGCATGGCATTTACATTCATATTCCATTTTGCGCACAAAAATGTGCCTACTGTGATTTCCTTTCGTTTCCGGGAAAGCACGAAAATGAAAAAAAACAGTATCTGAGTGCCCTTGAAAATGAAATAAAATTTCGTGTTAAAGGCCGCTGGCAGCATCCGCAGACCATTTTTATTGGCGGAGGAACACCGACGACCTTGTCGGCTGATGAGCTGGCGCGTTTGTTAAGGGCGATCGGTGAGCGCGTTGATGTTGAGCACGTGCAGGAGTTTACAGTGGAAGCCAATCCTGGCACCATTGATACTGAAAAATTGAGCGTTCTGAAAGCAGGTGGCGTCAATCGCCTGTCATTTGGGGTGCAAAGTTTTGATGATGGGCTGCTGAAAATGATCGGCCGCGTGCATACAGCAGCTGAGGCGAAGGAGGCGGTCCGTATGGCGCGGGAGGCAGGCTTTACAAATATCAATCTTGATCTGATGTATGGCTTGCCTGGGCAAACGACCGAGCAGTGGAAAAGCACCATCGCTCAGGCACTGACACTGGCGCCGGAGCATCTTTCGCTTTATCAGCTGATTCCTGAGCCGGGAACCAGCTTAGTGCGAAAGATGGAGGCGGGACTTCTGCCTCCAGTGGATGAAGATGGCGCGGCTGAGTGGTTTGAACAGCAAAGAGTCTGGCTTGCTGAGGCTGGTTACCATCAATACGAAATTTCGAACTATGCACGTGAAGGATTTGCGTCCAAACACAACCAATTATATTGGAAGCTTGATGATTACCTGGGACTGGGACTGGGCGCAACAAGCTGGGAGCGGCCGAGACGCAGTGAAAATACGCAGGACTTTCTTTTGTACACTTCGGCGATGCATACAGGAAAAGAGGTTCCTCAGCATAGTGAGATGCTGACACGTAAAGATCAGATGAGCGAAAGTGTCTTTATGGCGCTGCGTATGAATCAAGGCCTTTCTTTGTCAGATTTTACAGCTCTGTATGGCTGTACACTTGAATCGGTTTTTCCTTCTGCACTGGAGGAGGGCGAGCGTCAAGGATGGCTGGTGATCGCAGAGAACCATCTGCGCTTGACTGAGCGAGGACGCGCGCTTGGAAACTGGGTTTTTGAGTTGTTTATTTAATGCCGTCCTGGCCAATAAATTTGTTTGTTGGCCAGGACTTTTTTTCGCTAATCTATTGACAATTCGCGAATAAAATGGTATTTTTTATAAAGAGTTAGCACTCAAGCAAAGAGAGTGCTAATAAGGAGGCGAGAGCATGTTAGATGAAAGAAAAGAAAAAATTCTAGCTGCGATTGTCACAGATTTTATAGAAACGGCAGAGCCGGTAGGATCGCGAACGATTTCTAAGAAATATGATATTGGATTCAGTTCGGCGACCATTCGCAATGAAATGAGCGATCTGGAGGATATGGGTTATATTGTTCAACCGCATACGTCGGCTGGACGCATTCCGACAGATATTGGCTATCGTTACTATGTTGATCGGTTGATGTTTCGAACGCGGCGTTCTTACACAGAAGAAAAACAGCTGAACGCTTATATTCGTTCTCAAGCGAGCATGGATAATGAGCGCATGCATGCCATTCTCAAACGCATGGCCGATGTGACAGGTTATACTGCCATGCTGGTTATACCGGAAGCCGATGTTACAAAGCCATTGTTGAGCATGCTTGAATTGATTTATCTGATGCCGGAGCGTGGCTTGATGGTTGTTGTTACCGATGATGAGCGTGTAGAACAACGTTTGATTGATTTACCAAAAGGCTTCGGACCAAAAGAATTAAACATGGTCAATGGTGTGTTGAGTCATTATCTGCGTGGCTTATCTGTAGCACACTGGCATCGTCCACTGATTGAGTTTTTGATTGATCAGATGGGAACGGCCTCTGCCTTTGTTCATGATTTATTGGATATTCTTAATGAGATTCTTAGTAGACGCCAACAAAAGCAGGTCATGGTTGAAGGCACTTTAAATGTTTTATCTTATGCTGAATTTCAAGACATCGAGTTGTTACGGCCTTTACTAATGGCGTTTGGAAACGAAGATGATATTGCTGGTTTCTTTACAAACATGCCTGAAAAAGGCATCACCATTCGTATTGGTGATGAAAATACTTCGGCAGAAATCAATGGCTGCAGTATGGTTGTTGGCAATTATAGCATTGGCAAGAATGTTGGTCATTTGGCATTGATTGGGCCAAAACGCATGAACTACATTGAATGTGTGGCCATGGTTGAAGCCGTGTTAAGTGGCCTTGAACAAGTTTATACACGATTAGAAAAAAGTGATGCCCGAAAAAATGCTCTTTCAACAGTTGTCGCACATGACGGCGATTGGACGAGATGCTCGGAGTTGGCAATATTTAAAAGAAAATACTAGTAAGGAGTGCTGTGCATGACAGAACAAGAACAGTCCAAGGAGCCACAGGCAGAAGACGTGGAAACGCCAGAAACTGAAGTGGAGCAAAACGAAGAACAAACAGAAGAATCTGCACCAGCAGAAGACAGCGCTTATGAAGAATTAAATAAGCGTTATCTACGTTTGCTGGCTGATTTTGATAATTTTAAACGCCGCACCGCTGGTGAAAAAGAAGACATTGCAAAATATGGCACGATGACCCTTGTAAAAGAGTTGCTGCCAGTATTGGACAGCTTTGAACTGGCATTAAAAAATCCACCGGTTGATTCTGAAGAAAACCTTGCTGCTTACCAAGAAGGTTTTGCAAAGGTTCAGAAACAATTTATTGATTGCCTGGGCAAAGCAGGGCTGGAGCGTATCGAGGCGATTGGCCAGGAATACGATCCAAATTTCCATGAAGCCATCATGGTTGTGGATGATGAATCTCAGCCAGCCAACACCGTTTTCGATGAACTGCGTGCAGGCTATAAATTTAAAGACAAAGTCATCCGTCCAACGGTTTGCCGAGTGACGGGTAATAAATAAGCATCTCTCATTTTTATCAGATAGATTTTTAGGAGGAAACAATCATGGGAAAAGTAATTGGTATTGACTTAGGGACAACAAACTCTTGTGTTGCAGTAATGGAAGGTGGCGAAGCGGTTGTTATTCCTAACAGCGAAGGCAATCGTACAACACCATCCGTCGTTGGCTTGAACAACAGCGGCGAACGTCTCGTTGGCCAGGTTGCAAAGCGTCAGGCAATCACAAACCCTGATAATACAGTCGCTAGTATCAAACGTCACATGGGTTCTGACTATAAGGCAACCCTGGGCGGCAAGCAGTACACCCCACAGGAAATTTCTGCTATGATCTTGCAAAAGCTGAAAGCCGATGCAGAAGCTTACATTGGCGAAACGGTTACCCAGGCAGTCATCACTGTTCCTGCATACTTCAGTGACAGCCAGCGCCAGGCAACCAAGGATGCTGGTAAGATTGCTGGCTTGGATGTTATGCGTATCATCAACGAACCAACTGCAGCAGCATTGGCTTATGGCGTTGACAAAGACAACACCGACCAGAAGATCCTCGTATTCGACCTTGGTGGTGGTACCTTCGATGTATCTTTGCTGGAAATTGGCGATGGTATTTTCGAAGTATTGGCTACCAGTGGTAACAACCGTCTCGGTGGTGATGACTTCGATAAGAAGATCATTGACTGGGCTATTGCAGAATTCAAATCTCAGACCGGCATTGACCTGAGCGCAGACAAAACCGCTATGCAGCGTTTGAAAGAAGCTGCTGAAAAGGCTAAGATGGAACTTTCCACCGTTACCACCTCTAACCTTAACCTGCCATTCATCACCATGGACAGCAATGGTCAGCCACAGCACTTGGATCTGACGCTGAGCCGTGCTAAATTTGATGAACTGACTGCAGACCTGGTTGAAAAGACCATGGGCCCATCCCGTCAGGCACTCTCCGATGCTGGCTTGACCGCAAACGACATTGACAAAGTCATCCTCGTTGGTGGTTCTACCCGTATCCCAGCTGTTCAGGAAGCAGTTAAGAAATTGACCGGCAAGGAACCATTCAAGGGCATCAACCCAGACGAATGCGTTGCCATCGGTGCTGCCATCCAGGGCGGTGTGCTCGTTGGTGAAGTCAAGGACGTTGTCCTCCTGGATGTTACCCCATTGTCCTTGGGCATTGAAACCCTCGGCGGTGTTATGACCAAGATCGTTGAACGCAACACCACCATCCCAGTATCCCGCAGTCAGGTATTTACAACTGCAGCTGATAACCAGACTTCTACCGACATCCATGTCCTTCAGGGTGAACGTGAAATGGCGAAAGACAACAAGACCCTTGGTCGTTTCAGCCTGATGGATATCCCACCAGCTCCACGTGGCATCCCACAAATCGAAGTAACCTTCGATATCGATGCCAACGGTATCGTTAACGTATCCGCTAAGGATAAAGGTACCGGCAAGAGCCAGCGTATCACCATTCAGTCCAACAGCGGTCTTTCTGATGAAGAAATCGATCGCATGGTCAAGGATGCTGAAATGAACGCTGAAGCCGACAAGAAGATGAAAGAAAAAGTTGACGTGAAGAACAACGCTGATGCTCTTCTCTTCCAGAGTGAAAAGGTATTGAAAGAAGCTGGTGAAGCTGTCGATGCTGCTGATAAAGAAGCCATCGAAAAAGCACAGGCTGATCTCCGTGCCGTTATCGAAAGCGACAACACTGAAGACATCAAGGCAAAGAGTGAAGCCCTCACCAATGCCATCTACAAAGTAAGCGAAAAGATGTATGCCCAGGCTGCTCAGCAACAGCAGGCAGAACAGGGACAGCAGGCTCAGGGTCAAAACAGCGACGGAACCTATGATGCCGACTTCACAGAAGTGGACGATAATAAGTAATGGCTGAAAAGCGCGATTACTATGAGGTGCTCGGGGTTGATAAAAACGCCAGCGATGCGGACATCAAGAAAGCATTCCGCAAGCTTGCGCGTAAATATCACCCCGATGTTAACCCGGGTGACAAAGAGGCTGAAGCAAAATTCAAGGAAATTAATGAAGCCTATGACGTTTTGTCCAACGCTGAAAAACGCCAGCAGTATGACACGTTTGGTCATGATGCGCCAAACTTTGGGGCTGGCGGTTTTGGCGGCGGTGGATTCAGTGGTGGTTTCAGCGGTGGTGCTGACTTCGGAGATCTTGGTGATATCTTCAACATGTTCTTCGGTGGCGGCGGCGGTGGTGCACAAGCCAATGGCCCACGCCAAGGCAATGATCTCCGCTATGACATTACACTTTCTTTTGAAGAAGCCGTCTTTGGCTGCAAGAAGACGATAACCGTCGATCGTTGGGTAACTTGCACAACCTGTGGTGGCTCAGGCGCCAAGCCTGGCACCAGCGCTGAGACCTGCAGCCGTTGCCACGGCACGGGCCGCGTAACAAGCATGCAGCAAACACCTTTTGGCCGCATGCAGTCTCAAACAACCTGCCCAGAATGCGGTGGGCGTGGTAAGGTCATCAAGGAAAAATGCCCAGATTGTGGCGGCACCGGTCGCAAGCGCGAATCGAAATCCCTTGAGGTGAATATCCCTGCAGGCGTTGACAACGGTACACGTCTGCGCATGGCTGGTGAAGGGGAAGCCGGAGAAAACGGCGGCCCAGCTGGCGATCTTTACATCTATGTTCGTGTACGTCCGCATGACATCTTTGAGCGAGACGATACGGATATTTATATGGAACAAAAAATCAACGTTGCGCAGGCAGCGCTGGGTGATGAAATTGAAGTGCCAACCTTGGAAGGCCGTATCAAATTTACGGTTCCTGCCGGCGTGCAGAGCGGCGCGCGTTTCCGCTTGAAAGGAAAAGGCGTCAAGAGCATGCGCGGCTATGGCAAAGGCGATCAGTATGTCACCGTCATTGTCGAAACACCTAAGACCTTAAGTGACGAACAGCGTGAATTGTTCCAGAAGCTTTCTGAATCGCTGGAGCGCTATGATGGCAAGAAATCTGGCGGCCAATCATCAGCGAGGCAGAAAAAGTCAGACAAGAAAAAAGAAGGGTTTTTCGACAAGATGAAAGACCTGTTCACTGATGAAGACGACGAAGAAAATAATTAAACACTTTCAAACCGAGATCGTTACAGATCTCGGTTTTTTTGTAGGTTGGTTATGATTGTGCTATAATGAAACGGATGCAGAATAGAAATGGGGGATAATGTATGGTTGCTACTTTGGTGAACGCTGTTGTGGTGGTGCTTTGCGCACTGATAGGAAATTTCCTGCAGAGAGGATTTCCCGATCAACTGCGAACACTGATGATGCAAGTGTTGGGAATTTGTGTATTGGTGGTTGGGCTGCGTATGGTGCTCAATGTGTCCAATGATATGGTGATCGTAATTTCCCTTGCTGTGGGCACGGTTATTGGTCATTTTTGCCACCTTGATCGGCATCTCGACAATCTTGGCGTGCGTGTGAAGACCCTCGCAAAGGTGGACGATGCACGTTTTGTGGATGGCTTTGTCAGCGCCAGCCTGCTTTTCTGTGTGGGTGCGATGGCCATTGTCGGCTCTTTTGAAGCAGGGCTTAATCACAATTACAGCATCATTTTTACCAAAGCGGTGCTGGATGGCATCATGGCCATTGTGTTGGGTTCCACGCTGGGCATTGGCGTGGCCTTTTCTGCCATTGTTGTCATTGTTTATCAAGGCGGTTTGACGCTTCTGGCTGGCCTTTTGAGTCCTGTGCTGACGGATGTGGTGGTGGATTATATGAGTGCTGCCGGCGGCGTTATGATCATGGCCATCGGTCTTACAACGGCAGGTATCAAGGAAATTAACACTGTGAACACCTTGCCGGGACTGCTCGTTGCTGCGGTCATCGGCGCGCTAGGGATCATGTAGCGTTTGAAGACACGCAAGAAAGGCGGTATGATGATGGCATTTACAAAAAAGTTTCTGACGCTTTTGTTGATCGTTGTTATGACGCTTGGCACGCTGACAGGTTGTGTGCCGTCGGACAGCGGCAGCGGAAGCACGGCGTCGACAGCGACGATCGCTGAAGATGGCAGCTACACTTCGAAAGAAGATGTTGCGCTGTACCTGCACACCTACGGCCATTTGCCGGATAATTATATTACCAAAGACGAAGCGCGGGCGCTCGGCTGGCCGGATGAAGGCACCTTGGACGAGGTGGCGCCGGGCAAATCCATTGGCGGCGATTATTTTGGCAATTATGAAGGCATTTTGCCTGACGTGCCTGGACGCGAGTACCACGAGTGCGACATCGATTATGTCTCGGGCAATCGCAACGCCAAGCGCATTGTCTACGCGAACGACGGCAATATTTACTATACCGAAGACCATTACAACACGTTTGAACACCTGTATGGAGATGACGAAGAATGAACGAATTGATCATCGATTTCAGTCAATATCCCAACGTGGAGGCGTTTCATGAGGATATTGCCGAGAAGCTCAATTTTCCTGCCTATTACGGAAAAAATCTGGATGCCCTGCACGATATGATGGGAGAGATTCCGGAAGATGCTTATGCGTTTACGATCTTTTACGGCGGCACAGGCATTCCGCACAAGCAGCAGGTGACCATTGCCAAGATTTTATTGAGAAAGGCGTGAAGGCATGAGCAGACAGATGAGAAAAATCCTGGCAGCGTGCTGTCTGGTGTGCATGCTCGCAGGCTGCAGCAGCAGTGACGCCGACGGCTACACGCAGGTGGACGCCAGCACTGCGGCACAAATGATGGCCGACGAGGACAATGAAATCGTGCTCGATGTGCGCACGCCGGAAGAATACGCTGAGGCGCATATTCCTGGCGCCATCAATGTGCCGAATGAAACCATTGGCGACGACGCCATCGCCGAACTTACCGACAAGGCACAGCTGATTATGGTGTACTGCCGCAGCGGCAACCGCAGCAAACAGGCGGCGCAGAAGCTCGCCGATCAAGGCTACACGAATGTGGTCGAATTTGGCGGCATCAATGACTGGAGCGGCGAGACAGTCGCATCGTAATCAACAGGCCCACACAGAATCACCTCGCGTGATTTTTCTGTGTGGGCTTGTTTTATTGTGATACAATAGGGCAAAGGAGGAAGGACTATGAAGTTGAACCATCATGGCGCGCCGGACCATATCATTGTGCGCGGTGCCCGCGTGCACAATCTCAAGGGCCTGGACGTTGACATTCCGTTGGGCAAACTGGTCGGCATCGCTGGCGTGAGCGGCTCGGGAAAATCGTCGCTGGCGCTGGGCGTGCTGTATGCAGAAGGCTCGCGCCGTTACCTGGAATCGCTGTCCACCTACACAAGGAGGCGCATGACCATTGCTGCCGAAGCCAAGCTGGACCACATTGACAATGTGCCGGCGGCGCTGGCTTTGCGGCAGCGGCCGGCGGTGCCGAGCATTCGCAGCACCTTTGGCACCTCGACCGAGCTTTTGAACAGCCTGCGGCTGATGTTTTCGCGCCTGGCCAGCCACCGTTGTCCAAACGGCCATTATCTGGCGCCAACGCCTGACGTCGCCATCGGCAAGGATCTGGTGTGTCCTGTTTGCGGCGAAACTTTCATGCCGCCTGGCGCAGAAAGCCTGGCCTTCAACAGCGATGGCGCCTGCCGCACCTGCGGCGGCACAGGCGTGGTGCGCACAGTGGACGAGGCATCGCTGGTGCCCGACGAAAGCCTGAGCATTGACGAGGGGGCAGTGGCACCATGGAATTCGCTGATGTGGTCGCTGATGACGGATGTCTGCCGTGCTATGGGCGTGCGCACCGACGTGCCGTTTTGTGACCTGACACCGGAAGAACGGGAGATTGTCTTTCACGGCCCGGCTGAGAAGAAACATATTTTTTACAAAGCGAAAAACAGCAACCAGGCCGGCGAGCTGGACTTTACCTATTACAACGCGGTGTACACCGTGGAAAATGCGCTGGCGAAGGTGAAAGATGAGAAAGGCATGAAGCGGGTCGAAAAGTTTCTCAAGCAAGAAACTTGCCCGGATTGCGGCGGCACCCGGCTGAGCGATGCAGCGCGCGCACCGCGGCTGTGCGGCAAAAGCCTGGCCGAGGCGTCAGCGATGACGCTGGAGGCGCTGGTGCCTTGGGTGCGTCAGGTACCGCAGGAGATGCCGGAGAACATGCGCGAGATGGCGCAGGCGATTTGCGACCAGTTTCTGCACACAGCGAAGCGGCTGCTTGATTTGGGCCTCGGTTATTTGACCTTGGACCGCGCTTCCAATACCCTTTCCACTGGGGAACGGCAGCGCGTGCAGCTGGCGCGTGCGGTGCGCAATCGCACGACAGGCGTGCTCTATGTGCTGGATGAGCCGTCGATTGGGCTGCATCCAGCC